>NZ_JANMSQ010000201.1:0-6601 GCF_031389465.1 Pseudolysinimonas sp. | reverse complement strand
GGGCTGGTGCCGTCGTCGGGACTGGTGCCGTCGACGTCGCGGGCTCCCGCGTGCGAACGAGCGACGCCGAGTCGACGCGGTAGGTGCGACCTGACCCCGAGGTCACGACTTCGAGGCGGAACCCGGTGTGTGCGCTCTTCGCGGTCAAAGTGACCGACACCTTGAGCCAGCCCGACGAGGAGGCTGTGAAGTTCACTGACCCCACCTCCGTGCCCGTGCCGCCGACGGTACGCAACCGCACTGTCCCCGTCGCCGTGCCGTCGGCGCGAAGCCAGACGGTGAAGGCGTGAGTCGATCCGGCGGCGACCGTCGTCGCGACGGTCTGCACGATCGTGCGGCCGGAGGCGCCCGGCACGAGTAGCGACCGGACTCCACCGCGTGCGCTCGAGTTCGGGCCGCTGACGGTGCCCGAGGGCGCCGACCACGAGCCGAGCCCGCTCTCGAAAGAGGGCGAGCTCAGGGCGATCGCCACGCCGGCCGGAGCCGCGGGTTCGGCCGCAGGAGATGGTGCAGGTGTGGCGGTCGGGGCCGGTGTCGGGCGGCTCGACGCCGTGGGAGTCGGAGCGGGCTGTGCGGGAGCGGGAGCGGGTTGTGCGACGCCGGGGTACTTCGCGAACACCTGCGACCAATAGCGACGGCCGTCCTGCTCGAAGTAGCCGATGCCGATCGACGTGTAGTCGTTCACGAGGTTCGAGTAGTGACTGGGTGACGCCTTCCAGGCGGGAACGACCTGCGTATAGCTGTAGCCCTTCGCGACGTTCTCGCCCGCTCGCTGCCAGCCGGGCGGGATCTGCGTCGAGTAGTTCGGGTTGTGACTCATTGCGCCGTTCTCCCACTGCTGGCGCGCCCATGCGGCGGCCACTCGGTCGAGATCGGCGTTGCGCACAAGGCCCGGCAGGCCAGCTTCCGAGCGAACGGCGTTGGTGTCGTCCACGACGCGTTGCATCATCTGGGCGAGGGTCGGGACCCCGGTCGCGGCCTGCGAGGCAGGCGGGGCGAGGAGAGCGAGAATGGTCGCGATCGCGGTGATGGCGACGGCGACGAGGATGCGGGCACGCGACGGCGTGTCCGTCCGAGTGACGGATGACATGATGTGCGACTCCGAAGTCGAGCTACCGAACAGCGCGACTCGGATCCGAGACTGGCTTTAGTCATCGGACGAGGCGGGGTCCGCGCACCCGAGGCTCGGAAGTGAACCTCGTTACCCTGACGCTATGTGCCCTGACGCCGGGAAGTCTCCCCCCAACAGTGGTGCCCCTCACAGTGGTGCCAAACCTGAGGATGTTCGGACGCCGTAAAGCTCGCCTGGGCAGCACGAAGCCGGAGTCGTCGATGCGTTTGGGGCCCGACGACTCCGGCTGCGTACTTCGCTACCGGGCTACCGAATCGTGGTCACGACCGGGTGGTTGCGGCGGTAGCTCTCCCGCACCAGATATGTACCCGCTGCCAGCAGTGCGAGGATGACCGCAATCAGCGTCGCGATCCCGATGCCGGTGTAGGCAAGGCTTCCGCCGAGGCCGCCGCCGCTGAGGCCGCCGCCGTCGGGAGACGTCACGGTCTCTCCGCCGGTGTCGCAGCCGCCGGGATCGGTGCAATCGGGATCGACGACGGTGGTCACGTTCGGACCCACCGTCGCTTGCGCCAGGTTGAGTGTCGCGAGCTCCTCACCGAATGCCGAGACCCGGATGGCGGTCTCGGTGAACTCGCCGCCGCCGCCTGTCGAAGTCAGCTCTTGCACGTTTGCTTTCACCGACAGCGCGTCTCTCAGCGCCTCGCCGACAGTTCCGACCCCCGACCCGAGCAGAGCATCGGTTGCGGGGTGCACCAGGTTCGTCTCGAGTGCGTCGACGAGGTCCTGCACCGCGCCGTCACCGTCGAATAGACCGTCGAGCAACGAACCGCCCAGGTCGCCCAGCAGGACGTCGAGGTCGAGATCGGTGTCGATGCCGAGGATGTCGACATCCGCCACCGCGGTCGCCGCGGTTCCGTAGAGCAGTTCGTCGACCGTCGCCTCGATGTCGAGCACGACGCTCGTAGTGAGCGGCGCGACCGGCGTGGACGTCGGGTTGCAGACGTTGTCCTGAACCGTCTGGTTGACGAAGCCGGTGATCCGCTGGATCACACCATTGACGAGCACGAAGTCGCCGATGTCGTCGGCCAAGCTGTCCGTCAGACTTCCGATCGCACCGGTGTTGAGCAGTGTGCTGACGTCGCCGAGCAACCCGTTGGTGATGAGCTCCAGGCTCGTCGCGTTTCGCAGCACCGGAGTGGTGAGCACGCGGTTCACCAGCTGGCACACCTCCCGCGCGATCGGCGCCTGCGCGACGTTCGTCGACAGGTCGGCGTGGATGTCGACCGTCGCGTCGTGAAGCGCCTCGTCAACCTCCTCGACTACCTGGTCGGCGATGGTCGCGACGGTGGTGGCGATCCCTTCGAGAATCTGGTTGACGACGGTGTCAGAGAGCAGCTCCGTACCGGGGGCCAGATCGTTGAGGTCTCCACCGAGCAGCGCCTCGAGGTCGACATGCACTTCGCCGGTTTCCAGATCGAACGAAACCGCGCCGTTGCCGTACTCCTTCTTGAGGATCTCGTGAACGACGTCCTCGAGGTTGCCTGCGTCGATCGTCACCGACACGTCGGCGTTTCCGCCGAGGAGGTTCAACGCCGGGTCGACTTGGATGAGTAGTCCATTGACGTCGTTGACCAACGCACCGTTACCGCCGATCAGCTCACCGATGGCATCCACGACCTCTTCGAGCGCCGAGTCCACCTTTGGGGTGAGGTCCGCGATGGCAGGGCTCGAGAAGGTGAGCACCGCATCCGCGATCTGGTAGTCACCCGACGCCGTGTCGAGGTCGGCCCGAGCCAATGCGGAGAGCGCGCCGAGCTCGAGCTTCAGGTCGGCCAGGGTCGAGGCGAACTCGTTGCCGAGCAGAACCTGAAGGTCGAGTGTCGCGTTCGCCGGCGGAGTGCTCTGGTGATCGCCGAAGCCGATCGCGCCGTCATCGGCGATCGCACCGCTGGCACCCAACGAGGTGCCGTCGTCGTTCGCCTCGGCGTACTGGGCGGCTGGGCCGATCTGAACGCCGTCGAGTTCGACCTGCGGCGACTCGGCCTCTTCGATGACGTAGCTGCCATCGAGAACGTCCGCGTCGAGCGGGTCCTTTTCGACCTGCGTGGCTTGCGTGCCATCGTTCGAGGCCTCCGCAGCACCGAGCGAGACGATCTGATCGAGATCGAACCCGGCAACGGTTCCGGAGAGGAACTGCCCCTTCGCGTAGGACTCCGGTAGCTCGTCCGCCGAGGTGGCGAGTGGGGCGGCGAGGGCGAAAGCCCCGCCGAGGACGAATGCGGTGACGGTGGCGACAATGCGCTTGGCCGTTCCGTGATTGTTCCGAGCTGCCGATCCCCCTAGAGGAGTCGCCACGCGCGGGTGTGCAGTGGTGAACACGTCTCTTGCCTTCCTGGTCCGATACGGACGAGGAGGCTGCGGTCAGGATGTGCCTCGGCGTAGCCACGGCCCATGGGGCCGTCCGGGAGAGCTTCGGCTTCGGCGTTCGACGACTTCTTCGTTGAAACCTGATCACAGTCTCGTACGCCTGTATGCAGTTGTGGTGTCTCTGGTTGTGATGCGGCGGGGCTGGTTGGGTCCCCGTCACTAGAAGAGACCGTCTACCCCCGGGGCTATGACGCGGGTTCACGAGCGGATTTGCAGATGACGTACACTGATTCGGTTGGCTGAAAACGCCAAGCTTCGTCGTGCCCGCGCTCCGGAAGTCGCGGATGGGGGTACGCACCGAGGGCGGTGGCTCAATTGGTAGAGCAGCGGTCTCCAAAACCGCAGGTTGCAGGTTCGAGTCCTGTCCGCCCTGCGAATCTCAGGGCAACCCAGGGCATCAAATCGGCCCTGGGATCGATGAAAGGTTGGATGTTGTGGCACGCAAGGTGATCGACGAGCCGAGCGAGGATCTCGTCGCGAATGCCAAGCGGGATCGCGCCGAGCGGCGGGGACCGTTCGCGCGGATCGCCCTCTTCATCCGTCAGGTCTTCACCGAGCTCTCCAAGGTGGTGCGCCCGACCCGGCGCGAACTCCTCAGCTACACGGGTGTTGTGATCGTGTTCGTCGTCATCATGATGGCGATCGTCTACGGTCTCGACTTCGTGTTCGGCTGGGCGGTGGCCTGGGTGTTCGGTGACGGCGCCGCGTTCATCCCCTGAGCCCGCGAAAGCCCGCACCGCTCGTGACCCTGTGGCAACTGCAGGCTGAGCCTCCGCAGTACAGAGAAGGAATCTGAAACCGTGTCTGAAGAAGAGCGCCGCGACATCGACCTCGCGACGGCCGCCGAGCAGTCCTCCGAAGAGGACGAGGCTCAGGAGGGCAACGTCCTCGACCAGGATGTGCACTCCGTCGACGCCGCCGAGCATGTCGCGATCCACGTGATCGACGACGTGAACGACGACGAGGAGTCGGTCGAAGCGGGCCTCGAGCAGATGCTCGACGCCCTCGACGCCGCCAACGACCCCGAAGCCGACGCGATCGTCGACGACGCACTCGACATCGACTCCGTCGAAGAAGCCGACGCCGCATTGGCCGCGGCGACCGATGAGGAGACCATCGAGGCCGAAGAAGAGGCCGCGGTCGACCCGTATGAGGAGTTCCGTGGTGAACTGCGCGGCAAGCCGGGTAAGTGGTACGTCATCCACTCCTACGCCGGCTTCGAGAAGCGTGTGAAGCAGAACATCGAGAGCCGCAAGATCTCGATGGCGATGGAAGACCATGTCTTCGAGGTACAGGTCCCGATGGAAGACGTCGTCGAGATCAAGAACGGCCAGCGCAAACTGGTCACCCGCGTGCGCATCCCCGGCTACGTGCTCGTGCGCATGGAACTCAACGAAGACTCCTGGTCGGTCGTGCGGCACACCCCCGGAGTCACCGGCTTCGTGGGCAACTCCCACAATCCCACCCCGCTGCGTTTCGAAGAGGCCTTCAACATGCTGAAGAGCCTCGTGCAGGTCGTCGAAGCGCCTTCGAAGGGCGCCGTGGGCGGCAAGGGCGGCGGCAAGGGTGCAACGGCTCGCGTCATCCCCGCCGAAATCGACTTCGAGGTCGGCGAGACGATCACGATCAAGGAAGGCTCGTTCGCGGGTCTGCCCGGCACGATCAGCGAGATCAAGCCCGAGAGCGGCAAACTCACCGTGCTCGTCTCGCTCTTCGAGCGCGAGACCCCGGTCGAGCTCTCCTTCGACCAGGTCACCAAACTGTAGGTACTCGTAGCGCCCAGATGGATCTAGGCGCGATCGGACCCAGATCGAGGTGGGTCCATCTGCGCCCAGATGGATCTATGGCGGGATTCCGCCGGGGAGGGTATCCTCGGGAGGTTGCCTTCGGGCAGCATCACCGCATCCGGGAACAGCCCGGATGTCGGGAGCGCGTCCACGTGACGCACGACAAGAAAGAAGCACATGGCTAAGTCAAAGAAGGTGACCGGCCTGATCAAGCTCCAGATCAACGCCGGCGCCGCGAACCCCGCCCCGCCCATCGGCCCGGCACTGGGTCAGCACGGCGTGAACATCATGGAGTTCTGCAAGGCGTACAACGAGGCGACCGAGTCGCAGCGCGGCAACGTCATCCCGGTCGAGATCACCGTCTACGAGGACCGTTCGTTCACGTTCATCCTCAAGACCCCGCCGGCCGCGGAACTCATCAAGAAGGCCGCCGGCGTGCAGAAGGGGTCTCCGACCCCGCACACGGTCAAGGTCGCCAAGCTCACCCGTGACCAGGTTCGCTCGATCGCCGAGCAGAAGCAGGCCGACCTCAACGCCAACGACGTCGAGGCAGCCATGAAGATCATCGCCGGCACCGCCCGGTCGATGGGGATCACGGTGGAGGCGTAATCATGGGCAAGAATTCCAAGACCTACCGCGCCGCCGTCGAGAAGATCGAGGCTGGCAAGTTCTACGGTCCGAACGAGGCTGTCGCAGTCGCCCGCGAGACCGGGTCGAAGAAGTTCGACTCGACCGTCGAGGTTGCGCTGAAGCTCGGGGTCGACCCGCGCAAGGCCGACCAGATGGTGCGTGGCACCGTCATCCTCCCGCACGGCACCGGCAAGACCGCCCGCGTCATCGTATTCGCGACCGGTCCCGCCGCTGAGGCAGCGCTCGCCGCGGGTGCTGACGAGGTGGGGGGCAACGAGCTGATCGAGAAGGTCGCGGCGGGATACACCGCATTCGACTCCGCCGTTTCGACGCCCGAGCTCATGGGCCAGGTCGGTCGTCTCGGCAAGGTGCTCGGCCCGCGTGGCCTCATGCCCAACCCGAAGACCGGCACGGTGACCCCGAACCCCGCGAAAGCGGTCGAGGACATCAAGGGCGGCAAGATCGAGTTCCGCGTCGACCGTCACGCCAACCTGAACTTCATCGTCGGCAAGGCGTCCTTCACCGATGCCCAGCTCACGGAGAACTACTTCGCCGCCATCGACGAGGTCCTGCGGCTCAAGCCGAGCGCCTCGAAGGGTCGCTACATGAAGAAGATCACCGTCGCTTCGACGATGAGCCCGGGAGTCCCGGTCGATCCGACCAAGGTCAAGCCCGCCACTGAGTG
>NZ_JANMSQ010000200.1:0-5690 GCF_031389465.1 Pseudolysinimonas sp. | reverse complement strand
GCGGCGACGAGTTTGCGGTGGTCTTGCCGGACACGGGGAGCGTCTCGGTGCAGTCGAGGCCGATGCCTTCCTCGACCTCGCGCTTCACGCGATCGACGTCTGCGCTCGGCAGATCGATCTTGTTGAACGCGGGGATGATCTCGAGGTCGTTCTCGATCGCGAGGTACACGTTCGCGAGGGTCTGTGCCTCGACGCCCTGCGTCGCATCGACGAGCAGGATCGCGCCTTCGCAGGCGGCGAGTGACCGCGACACCTCGTAGGTGAAGTCGACGTGCCCCGGGGTGTCGATCATGTTGAGGGCGTACGTCGCGCCGTCAACGGCCCACGGCATCCGCACGGCTTGGCTCTTGATGGTGATGCCGCGCTCACGCTCGATGTCCATGCGGTCGAGGTACTGCGCGCGCATGTCGCGGTCGCTCACGATGCCGGTCACGCCGAGCATGCGGTCGGCGAGGGTCGACTTGCCGTGATCGATGTGGGCGATGATGCAGAAGTTCCGGATGCGCGACGGGTCGGTCGCGGCCGGAGGCAAGGGAGAGCTGGCGCGGAGCATGACGTGTCATTGTCTCAGACCGACAGCCCTCGGCCGTGCGACGATCGACGGATGCCGATCCCCGACTTCGTGAAAGACCTCCGCGAGAAGATCGGGCAGACGCCGCTCTGGTTGGCGGGTGCAACGGCGGTCGTGGTCGACGGTGACCGCATCCTGCTGATCCGGCGTTCCGACACCGGGGCATGGACCCCGATCACCGGGATCATCGACCCCGGTGAAGAGCCGGCCGTGACCCTGGTGCGGGAAGCGCTCGAGGAGGCGAACGTCAGCATCGAGGTGCAGTGGCTCGCGTCGACCTGGGTGACGCGGCCGATCCGCTACGAGAACGGCGACGAAGCGCGCTACCTCGACCTGACGTTCCGCTGCCGGTATCTCGGCGGCGAGCCGATGCCGGTCGACGGCGAAGCGAGCGAGGTCGCCTGGTTCCCGCTCGACGGGATGCCGCCCATGGGCGACGAGATGACGGCGCGGGTGCAGCACGCACTCCGCGAAGAGGGGCCCGCGTACTTCAGTCGCGAACCCCTCTCGTGGAACGGTTAGGTCAGACCCAGTACCAACCGGCGGCCCAGGCGCCGAGCGCGAACGGCGCGAACATCACGAAGCCGATGACGGCGAGGATGACCCAGCCGAACAGCGAGAGCAGGCCGACGATGATCGCCCAGTTGGCGGTCGTCACCGACGCGGGCTCCTTGCCCCGGGCGATGAAGCCCAGGATGACGCCGGCGATCGCGAGCGGACCCATCCCGGTCGGGATGGAGAGGATGGAGAGCACGAGGCCGAGAACGCTGTAGGTGTTGGTCTCGGTCGTCGCGGGAGCGGTGGCGGGGCCCGTCGACTCGATCGACGGGGTGAGAGTTTCTGTGGTCATGTCTCGAAACTACGAGGGGGCGTCGAGCTGCACAGTGGGGCGAACCCCCGGATCCGCCCTCAGGCGCACCACCCACATTGCCCTGCCTCCCGCGATCCGGTAACGTAGCCCCTTGGTTTCCGCGTGGTCTTTTCCTCCCACGCGATTCGCCGGAAGCGCCCCTCTACCGCTCCGGACAGCGTAGATACCTTCCGTTCGAACGAAAGCACAGGCATGGCCAACATCAAGTCGCAGATCAAGCGCATCGGCACCAACAAGAAGGCTCAGGAGCGCAACAAGGCGGTCCGGAGCGAGGTCAAGACCGCCGTCCGCGTCACCCGCGAGGCAATCGCTGCGGGCGACACCGCCAAGGCACAGGCCGCGCTGGCTGTCGCCACCAAGAAGCTCGACAAGGCGACCAGCAAGGGCGTCATCCACGCCAACAACGCCGCCAACCGCAAGTCGGCGATCGCCAAGGCCGTCGCGGCTCTTCCGGTCAAGGCACCCAAGGCCCCCAAGGCAGCTGCCGCCAAGTAACACTTTCGCGAAGGCCCTCATCCTGCGGGATGGGGGCCTTCGTCGTTCCCGCCGATCAGTCGTCGGGGATGAGCCGCTTGCCTAACGAGACGACCGCGTCGTCGGTGTAGCCGAGCCGCGCGTAGAAGGCGAGCACGTCCTCGTTGCCCTCGCGCACCTGAAGGTTGACCTTCGGGCAGCCGAGCGCGAGAAGCCGCTCCTCGAAGGCGCGCATGAGCACGGTGCCCATACCGGACTGACGTCGGTCGGGCGCCACCGCGAGGTAGTTCACCCAACCCCGATGCCCGTCGAAACCGGCCATCCCGGTGCCGACAACCTCGTCCCCATCAACGGCGACCAGAAACAGCTCCGGCTGCACGGTCAGCTTGCGGGCGATGTCGCGACGCGGATCATTCCACGGACGCCCGCGCCCGCACGCCTCCCACAGCGCGACGACGGCGTCTTCGTCGGCCGCATCGAACGGCCGGATGTCGACGGCCATCAGCGCCGGGAGCGGTCGCTGAGCTGCGCGATCATCACCTCGAGCGCGTAGACCGGATCGCGGCCCCCGCCCTTCACCTGAGCGTCCGCTTCGGCAAGGGTCTGGATGGCGCGGCCGAGGCCGGCATCCGTCCAGCCCTGCAGGTCGCGCTTGGCGCGGTCGACCTGCCACGGGGCGAGGCCGAAGCGTTGGGCGAGCTCGTTCGACGAACCGCGTTGCCCGGCCAGTTTCGCCATCGTGCGGATCTTGCTCGCGACGGCCGCGACCATCGGAACCGGGTCGGCGCCGGAGGCGAGCGCGTGCCGCAGGAGGCCGAGCGCTTCGCCGTGGTGGCCGGCGATGGCGGCATCCGCGACGGCGAAGGCCGTGGTCTCGACGCGACCGCCGTAGTACTTGCCGACGGTCTCTTCCGTGACGTCGTCGGTCGTGTCGGCGAGCAACTGTTGACACGCCGCGGCGAGTTCGGCGAGGTCGTCGGAGAAGGCGCTGACGAGGGCGCGCAGGCCGGGGCCGGTGATCTTGCGGCGGGCGGCGGCGAACTCGGCGGCCACGAAGTCCTGCTTGTCGCTGTCGCGCTTCAGTTCCGCGCAGATGATCTCGATGCCGCCGCCGGTGCCGGCCCGCACCGCGTCGAGCAGCTTCTTGCCGCGGGTGCCGCTCGGGTAGCGCAGCACGACGTAGGTTTCGTCGGCGGGCGCCTGCAGGTAGGCGAACGCTTCGTCGAGGAAGGCATCCGTCATCTTGTCGACGTTCTCGACCCGGATGAGCCGGGGCTCGGCGAACAGGCTGGGGCTGGCGAGCGTGATCAGCTCGCCCGGCGAATAGGCACCGGCATCGATGTCGGACACCTCGAGGCTCGGGTCTTCAGCACGCAGGATGTCGCGCAGCAAGCGGATCGCACGGTCGGCCAGCACCGTCTCGGTTCCGCTGACCAGCACGACAGGCGCGGGACGCACCTGATCCCACGGGAGCTGCGGGATCGCCGCGCGGGCCGGAGCGCCGCGGCCGCGAGAAGGGGTGGTCGCCATCTTCTTCAGGCTACCGCGCGGTCCAGACCTCGACCTCGCCGGGACTGTCACCCGGGGCGATGAGGATGAGGCCGTTGAGGTCGGTCCGCAGCGGTGTCGTGCCGGTCGCTGCGAGGATGCCGAGCAACCCCTGCGTCGGGTGGCCGTAGCCGTTGTCGGCACCGACGCCGATCAGGCCGACCGTCGCGTCGAGGTGCTCGTACAGCCCCGCCGACTGGTCGGCGGAACCGTGGTGGGCGACCTTCACGACGTCGACCCGCGTGACCTCGACGGCTCCCGCCAGTCGGTGCTGCGCTTCCTCACCGAGGTCGCCCAGCATGACCGCCGACAGGCAGGGCTCCTCGATCAGACACGTCCAGCGCACCGCCATGCTCGCTTCGTTTCCGGGGGTGACCCCGCGGGGCGGCGGCCAGAGCGCCTCCCACGCCAGCGAGCCGAACGTTCCGCGATCGCCGCGGTCGACCGAGGTCACCTGCGCACCCGCGGCCGCAAACTCCGCAATCAGTCGCTCGTCTTCGGCATCCGCGGGCGGTCCGATGATGACGGCGTCCGCGCGGCCGAGCACGGCATCTGCTCCCCCGATGTGGTCGAGGTCGAAGTGGGTGAGCACGACGAGGTCGAGCCTGTGGATGCCGAGGTCGTCGAGGCAGGCTCGCAGTGGTGCCGACTCGGGCCCGAGGTCGATGAGCGCGACGGCATCCCCGCTGCGCACGAGCGTCGCATCACCCTGCCCGACGTCGCACATCGCGTACTGCCAGTCGGCGGGGCGACCAGCCCGGGTCACCACCGCTCCCCCGACTGCGGCCGCGACGTAGGCGACCAGAGCGACCATGCTCACCGCCCTCGCGATGCGGCGCGGTCTCCCCATCCCCAGGATCGCGACGAGTGCCGCCGCTTCGATCGCGACCAGCAGTGCCACCCCACCCGGGCCGCCGGGCCAGACCCCGCGCGCGCCCGGCAGCCCAGCAAAGAGGGTCGCGACCGCGGCGATCCAGGATGCGGGCAGCCAACCGAGCCACGCGACTGCGACCCCGAGCGGCGGCGCCAGCGCCCCGAGCAGGCACGCCATCAGGCCGAGCATCGTCGCCAGCGGCGCCGCCGGAGCGGCGAGCAGGTTGGCGGGCACCCCGTACAACGGCAACGACGGATCGAGCAGCAGGATGACGGGTTGGCACGCGAGTTGTGCGGCCAGCGGCACGCTCAGCACCGTCGCGAGCCATCCGGGCAACACCCGCGTCAGTTCGGCCGCGAGTGGCCCCGCGAGCATCAGCAACCCGGCCGTCGCGAGAGCGGAAAGCGCGAAGCCGTAGGAACGCGACAGCCACGGATCGGCGATCAGCAGCACGATAACGGCGGCGCACAGCACGGGCACCCCGAGCGCCGGACGACCCAGGGCGACGGCCCCGAGTGCGAGACCCGCCATCACCGCGGCACGCAGGACGCTCGGCTCGGGGGTGACGAGCACCACGAATCCGAGCAACGCGACCGCCGCGACCCCGATCCGCACAGGCAGCGCGGCACGGAGAAGTGCGGTAATCGCGAGAACGGCTCCCACGACGATGGCGCAGTTCGCGCCCGACACCGCCGTGAGGTGACTCAGGCTCGACGCCTTCATCGCCGCGTCGAGCGACTCGGGCACCCGCGTCGTGTCGCCGATCGCGAGCCCCGGCAGCAGCCCGCCGCCCGGTTCGGGCAATCCTCGGCTCGCGTCGAGGAACGACCAGCGGATGCCGTGCGCCCACGCCAGCAGAGGCGGCGGCTCCTGCACGACCTCGAGGTCGCCGCGCGGAAACAGCAGGAACGCGACATCCTCCCCCGCCTCGGTGCGCTCGAGCTCGCCGCGCAGGGCGACGGTCGACCCGATGGGTACCGACGTTCCGGGGTCGGCGAACACGAGCACCGGTGCCGAGGTGCCCGCAATGACTCCGGCGAAGCGATCCTCCTCGGCCCGGCCGCCGACGACCACGTCGAGTTCGAGCGATCGCCCCGACTCCGCCGCCTCGAGAAGGTCGGCGGGGGCGCGCGTCGGCGCCGCCATGGCGACGGCACCGAGCACCAGCGTGGCGGCCCCCGCCGCGACGGCCGGCAGAACGAGGATGCGCACCCGAAGTGCCGCAACGGCAAGCCCGCCCGCGACGACCGCGCCGATCATCGTCGCCGCGGGGGCCGCATCCGGCACCCCGATGACGACCCCCGCGGCCAGCCAGCTCAGCGCCGCGGCGGGCAGCAGCCTCCAACGAGCGG
>NZ_JANMSQ010000197.1:0-7245 GCF_031389465.1 Pseudolysinimonas sp. | reverse complement strand
CAGCAGGCGGTCGAGCAGCACATCCGACGAGCCGAGGTAGTCGGCAGGCACCGCGGCCCCCGACGCGAACTTCGCGCGTTCGGCGAGCAGATCCCCGGCCGAAGCAGCGACGTGCGCGGCGATGACCGACGGGTATACCCGCAGCCCCTCGGCGAGTTCCAAGGCGGTCGCGGCGGACCCACCGGCGACGCGCAACAGGTCGCGGAACGGCGCCCACTCCGCGTGCCAGGCCCCGTCGGGGCGCTCATCCACTGTGACGGCGGCGGCGTGCAGCGACGCACCGAGGAACGGCGCCCGCGTCGCCGCACCGACGAGCAGCACGGCACGAACCGGGTTGGACTTGTGCGGCATCGTCGACGATCCGCCCGCGGCGCCGTCGTCGAGTTCGCCGGTCCGCGCGAGGGTGGCGACGTTGCGGCCGACCGTGCCACAGGCATCCACGAGTTCCACCAGCGCGTCGCCGAGCCGGGTGATCGGCGAGCGGTGAACGTGCCAGGGCGCGACCGGTTCGGCGAGCCCGAGTTCGCGAGCCACCCGGGATGCCACCGAGACCCCGTCGACACCCTGCGCCGAGAAAGCGGCGAGAGTGCCGGCGGCTCCGCCGAGTTGCAGGGGCAGGGCATCCGCTGCCGTGCGCACCGCCGAGGTCGCGCGTGCGATGCTCCACGCCCAGCCGGCGAGCTTCAGCCCGAGCGTCGTCGGGGTCGCCGGCTGCGTGAGTGTGCGACCAGTGAGAACCGTGCCGCGGTGCGCCGTCGCGTGCTCGGCCAGCATCCGGGCGGTGGCGGTCGCATCCTGAACCGTCACGGCGGCGGCGTCCCGCGCGACGAGCACGAGCGCGGTGTCGAGCGCATCCTGCGAGGTCGCGCCGCGGTGCAGCCACTCCGCGGCCTCCCCCTCGAGGCGCGAACGCAGGGCGGCAAGCAACGGGATGACCGGGTTGCCCCCGCCGCGCGCCGCTTCCGCGAGCGCGGCGGCATCCAGCTCCGACCCGGCGGAGTCGATCGCGGCGGCCACCCCGCGCGGGGCGCACACCGTTGCGAGCGCCGACTCGAACCGCACGAGGGCGTCGAGGATGGCGGTATCCGAGGTCACTGACGCGACGGGCCTGCCCGCCCACACGGGGTCGAGCAGGCCGACGTCGGCGTCAGTTGAAGGCAAGGAAGACGGTCTCCTTCTCACCCTGCAGATGGATGTCGTGGCGCAGTCCGCCAGCAACGGGCGTCGCGATGAGGGTGGCTCGCCGCTCGGGGGTGAGCCGGGTGAGGAACGGGTCGGCGTCGAGTTCGGGCCCCGGCACATAGATGCGGGTGTGCAGGCGCGACAGTAGGCCGCGCGCGAACACCACCACCGCGAAGAACGCCGGCTTGCCCGCAGCGGTCGGCGCAGGCAGCACCGTCGTGAACTGGAAGTACCCGTCGTCGTCGGATCCCGAACGCCCGAAGCCGCCGAATGAACCGGCCTTGCGCACCAGGTTGCCCGAGTCGGTCGGGATGTTGCCGTCGGCATCCGTCTGCCAGATCTCGATGACGCCATCCGGAACCGGCGCGCCGTTGCCGTCGTACAGGTAACCCGACAGCACGATCGAGCCGGCGCTGCCGTGCGGGACGAGTTCTTCGCTGCCCGGGTACTCCATGCCGATGCCGTAGTACGGGCCGACGGTCTGGTCGGCGGTCGGGTAGAGCTGGGTGTCGCTCATGCGTCCTCCTCCGGCCCGTCGAGGCTTTCGAACCAGGTGCGGCTGTCGCCATTCACCACGATGTCCCAACGGTAGCCGAGCGCCCAGTTCGGAACGGTCACGTCGTGGTCGTAATCCGAGATCAGGCTCTTCTGCCCGCGCGCGCTCGTGATCGACTGGAAGATCGGGTCGAGCGGCATCAGCTGGTCGCCGGGGAAGTACATCTGCGTCACCATGCGCTGGGTGAACGCGCTGCCGAACACCGAGAAGTGGATGTGCGCGGGCCGCCAGGCGTTCTCGTGGTTGGGCCACGGGTAGGCCCCGGGCTTGATGGTGACGAACTTGTAGCTACCGTCGGCGCCGGTGAGTACCCGGCCGACGCCGTTGAAGTTCGGGTCGAGCGGTGCGGGGTGGCGCTCCTTCTTCTGCCGGTAACGTCCGCCGGCGTTGGCCTGCCAGATCTCCAACAGTTGCCCGGCAACCGCGCGGCCGTCGGCATCCGTCACCCTGCCGGTCACGATGATGCGCTCGCCCTGCGGTTCGCCGTTCACCATCTGCGTGAGGTCGTACTCGGTCCAGTGCACGTCGCGGTGGCCGAACGCGGGGCTCGCCAGTTCGATCGTCTCGGGGTCGACCAGTTCGAGGTTCGCGCTCGGGTGCCGCAGGATGCTCGAGCGGTACGGCGGGTAGTCGATGAGGGTGCGGTGAGCTCCCCAGTTCGGGTCGCTGCTCGTCGGGTGGTTCGCTGCGATGTCGGCGATCTCGGCCGAGATGTCCGCTTGCGTCGGGTGCCCCGGCGGGTAGTTCGCCGCAGACTTCGGGATGTCGTCCATGCCACTCCTCTGTGTCGGGAGAAAGTCTCCCGCCGACCGCTGCGCGTGCCACTATCCTCTCTCACTCAGTGAGAACCGGCACCCGCACCGTGGGTTGAGTGCCGGGCGTAGCGCGGTGTATCGAAACCCAGCCCGAGTAACCCGCTGGTGTGGTTTCGATACGCGCCCGACGGGCGCTACTCAACCGGCGGGAGAGGAGGCTTCGAGACGCTGCTCGATTGCTGCCACGGCGCGACGCAGCAGGGGGAGGAGACGCACTTCGTCGGCGGATGAGGCGTGAGCGACGATGCCGATCGCCGCCGGAGGCAGCCCGGGACGGTCGCGCAGCGGCATCGCGATCGAGATGTTGCCGAGGGTCATCTCTTGCCGCGTGAATGCCCACCCCTTCACCGCCTCCGCCGCGATCACCTCGCGCAGCTTCGCGGCATCCGTAATGGTGTGGCGGGTCTCGGCTTCCAGCGGTTCGCGCAGGTACTGGTCGAGCCACCCGGCGTCGCGGGTCAGCAGAATCGCCCGGCCCACCCCGGTCGTATGCAGCGGATGCCGCTGCCCCACCTCCGAGAGCGTCGGGATGGCGCGCTTGCCGTTCGCCTTCGCGACGTAGAGCACCTCGTGGCCGACGAGCACCCCGAGGTGCACGTTCTCTCCGGTGCTCTCGTACAGCTCGATGAGTTCGGGCAGGGCCGCCTCACGCAGCTGCCGCAACACGGCGGAGCGCTCGCCGAGCTCCCACAAGCCGAGGCCCATCGACACCCCAGCGGGCGTGCGCTCGACCGCGCCGAGGCGCGCGAGTTCGGCGACCAGGCGGTGAGTGGTCGACACCGGCAGGCCTGCGGCACACGCCAGGTCAGGCACCGAGATCGGGATGCCATCGGCGGGAAGGGCGCGCAGCATCCGGGATGCCCGCTCCAGCAGTGACACGCCCGGCTCGCCCGATCGCCCCGCCATGGCTACACGAGCAGCTGGTGCTTGGCGAGCTCGCGGTAGAGCGGTGTGCTCGCGACCAGTTCGGAGTGCGTGCCGATTCCGACGACTTCGCCGTGCTCGAGCACGACGATGATGTCGGAGTCGACGACCGTCGACAGGCGGTGCGCGATGACCAGCAGCGTGCGATCGTGGGCGACGGCGTCGATCGCTTCGCGCAGCAACTGCTCGTTCATGCCGTCGAGGCTGGATGTCGACTCATCCAGCAGAAGGATCGGCGCGGCCGCCAGCAGGGCGCGCGCGATTGCGAGGCGCTGCCGCTCACCCCCGGAGAGCATGATGCCGTCTTCCCCGACCGCGGCATCCAGCCCCGCCGGGTCGCGGTCGAGCACAGCGCCGAGGTTGACGTCGCGCAGCACCTGGATGCACTCGGCGTCGGTCGCATCAGGGGCCGCCAAGGTGAGGTTGTCGCGCAGGTTTCCGGCGAGCACGGGGGCATCCTGTTCGACGTAGCCGATCTGCGCGCGCAACTCGTCGCGGGGCAGGCCCCGTACGTCCCGCCCGTCGAGCCGCACGACGCCGGAGTCGGGATCGTAGAACCGCTCGATCAACGCGAACACCGTGCTCTTGCCCGCGCCGCTCGGCCCGACCAGCGCGACCCGCGACCCGCGCGGCACCTCGAACGTCACGCCCTTCAGCACCTCGCGGATCTCGGGTACGGGGGTGCCGGGGGCTTCCGACATCCCATTCGGGTCGATCGGCTGGGTGAGATATCCCATTTGGGATATCTCACCCGTCTCGGCGGCCGGCGCCCCCAGCGGCACCGTGTAGGTGAAACGCACGTCGTCGAAGCGGATCGCGGCGGCGGTCGCGACGGGAGCGGCGGGTTCGATGGAGGCGTCGGCATCCGTCTCGCTCGGCAGATTGGTGATCTCTTGGATGCGGCCGAGGGCGCCGAGGGCCTGGTTGATCGAGTTGACCGCGCCGAAGACCGAGCCGAGCGGAATGATCATCATGAACAGGAACAGGATGAAGGTCACCAGCGAGGCGATCGTGATCGCTCCCGACGCGACCCGGTATCCGCCGACGCCGATCACCACGAGGAACGCCACCTGCATCGCGATGCCGGCGATCGGCACGACCATCGCCGAGATCTTCGCGACCTTGTATCCGGCCCGCTTCGCGGCTTCGGCTTCGACGACGATTGCGGCGGTCTCGCGGTCGGTCGCGTTCGCGGCGCGCACGGTACGGATGGCGCCGATCGCGCGTTCTACCGCGGCCGCGACGGCGCCGACGCGTTCCTGTTGTTCGAGCGATGCCGGGCGGATGCGCGACGACAGCAGAATGCCGCTCGCCAGGGCGACCACGATCACCGTAAGGGTGAGGCCGAGCAGCACGGGGTCGACGAGCAGCATCCCGATGAGCGCTCCGACGAACAAGACAGCGCTGCCGAGCGCATCGAGCAACCCCTGGGTGATGACGGCGTAGAGCAGCGTCGTGTCGGAGCCGACCCGCGAGACCAGATCGCCGGTGCGGCGGCGGTCGAATTCCGAGATCGGTAGGCGCAGCATCCGGCGCACCAGAGTGCGTCGCGCCGAGAAGACGACCGACGTGCCGATGCGCTGCAGCAAGTAGTGCTGAATGCCGCCGAGGATCGCCCCGACGACGACGAGCCCGATCAGCAGCCAGACGAGCATCCCGAGCGCCCCGCCGGCCTCGACGATGCCGACGACCTGCCCCGCGAGCAGGGGTTGGGCGAGGCCCGCCGCGGCGCTGGCAAGGGAGAGGAACGCGACGGCGACGAGCGCGCCCCGGTGCTCGAAGAGGTAGGGCAACAGCTCGCGGAAAGAAGCGCGAGGGCCAGCGTCGGAATCCTTGCGGCCGCGGCGCAGAATGCCGCCTCGGGAATCGCTCACGCTCTCGACCCTAGCCCGGCGTCACCGGGTCAGCTGGCCGTCGATCCGCCCACCGAGCAGCCGGTCGCCGAGAAGCTCTCCACCCAGTCGTCGGTGAGTGCCCCGAACTCCTCGCCGAGCGGCGTGAGTGCCGACGTGCACGAGGTGAAGACGACATCCGTTTCGTCCAACGCGCCTGGCAGCATCGCTGTGAGACCGAAGTCGTGAAGCACCCACGCGGTGAATGAGGCGCTGTCGTTCGCCCCGCCGATGTCTTGCGGAATGCCGAGGTAGAGCGAACCCTGACCGGCCCCGTCGAGCAACGCGGGTTGTTGGCAATGCGGCACGTACTCCTCGAACACCGGGTCGGTCGCCTCCTCGACCTGACGCAAGCCGTCGCCCGCCGCGATCGTCGAGCCGAGTTCGGGGTTCACGACCGGCAGCACGAGCAGCGACACATCGTCGGGCCAGTCGCCGTCGCGCGGAGTCACGCTGACGTCGACGATCGTGAACGTGAAGCCCCGGCCCGAGATGACCGTCTCATCCACCTCGCCGGCGCACCACGCAGCGGTTGCGGCCACGGCATCCGCTGCCTCGGGCACCATGTGGGGCAGCGAGGCGTGAACGATCACCGCGAAGTCGGCGGTCGCGCCGTTCGGAGCGGTGAGGATGCCGACGAGCCCGAGCAGCGCATCGTCGGGCAGCACCAGTTCGGCAGGAACGTCGACCGGGTCTGTGGGGTCGACCGGCGCCGACCCGGTCTCGGTCGACGTCGCGGTCGGGTCGGGAATGCCCGGCCCGCATCCGCTCAACAGCAGCGTGGCCGCGAGAGCCGTGACCGCGAGGGATCGGATGCGCATGAGATCAGCGTAGGCGGCAGAGCTGAGCGGCCAGCCGCGTCAGGAGTCGTCGTCTTCGGTGAAGATCCCGACGCGGCAGACTTCACTCTCGACAACGGCGTCGTAGGTGTCTGACCAGCCGAACTCGACGCCGAGCGGGGAAGCCGTGTGGGTGCACTCGCTGAACGTGACCGGCCCTACCGCCGAGAATCCGTAGTTGTGGTTCGCCCACCGGGTGAAGCCGCCGGCAGCAGCCACGTCATCCGTGTCTCCGCGGAAGGCGACGATCATCTCGCCACTCCCCCCGACGGTGATCTGGTGGTCGCGCTTGCAATGTGGCGCCTCCGACGAGAAGCCGGGGGCCTCCTCGATGTCCCCGGTCGCGGCCACGGAGAGGTGCTCGACCGACGGAAAGAGGAAGACTCCCGCGTCGCTCGGCCAGTCGCCCGAGGTGACCGTCGTCACCTCGATCTTGGCGAAACTGAAAAGCTGGTCGGCGTAGATCGAAGCATCAAGGGCGTCAAGGCATTGCTCGGTCATCGTCGCGGGACGATCCGCTGCGGCGGGGTCGTCCCACGCCGTCGAGATGAACACAACCATCGCCACGTCCATCGTGGCGCCGTTGTCTGCGGTGACTTCGACGTCGGTACGCAACACGGCGTCGTCGGGGAGGACGTACGCCTCCTCGGCCACCGGAACCCCCGGATCTTCATCGACAGGGGCGGGGTCTGGAGGGGTGCCCCCGCCTCCGCACGCGGCAAGCGCGAGCACGAGAGGGAGTGCGAGCACTGCGACGAGCGGTCGACGAGTCATGCGCCGCAGACTATCGGCTCAGCGCCCCCACTGAGCAGCAAAACCGAAGAAAGCTCGCCCCGTGTTGGAGGGGCCGATCTAGACTCGATTCTCGTGTCCGCCCCCGTCATTGTCGCCACCGATCTCGTCAAGACCTACAAGCAGACGGCCGCCGTCGACGGCATCTCGTTCGAAGTCGCCCCGGGCGAATCGTTCGGCCTTCTGGGACCCAACGGTGCCGGCAAGTCGACGACGATGCGGATGGTCGGTGCGGTCTCGACCCG
>NZ_JANMSQ010000196.1:0-4326 GCF_031389465.1 Pseudolysinimonas sp. | reverse complement strand
GGTCGCCGATCATCGCGGTCGACTCGCTGTGCGCGCCGATGCGGTTCATCGCCGAGCGGAACATCATCGGGTTCGGCTTGCCGACGACGTAGGGCTCGCGACCGGTGGCTTTCGAGATGAGGGCGGTGACCGCACCCGTTGCCGGCAGCACCCCGTCGGCGGAGGGCCCGGTGGCATCCGGGTTCGTCGCAATGAACCGCGACCCGGTGTTGATGAGCCGGATGGCGCGGGTAATCGCCTCGAACGAGTAGTTGCGGGTCTCGCCGACGACGACGTAGTCGGGATTGGTCTCAGTCATGATGAAGCCCGCCTCGTGAAGGGCCGTCGTGATGCCGGCCTCGCCGATGACGAACGCCGAACCGCCGGGAATCTGCGAGGCGCAGAAGTCGGCGGTGGCGAGCGCCGAGGTCCAGATGCGGTCTTCGGGAACGTTGAGCCCCGATGCGCGCAGGCGAGCCGCCAGGTCGCGCGGCGTGAAGATGGAGTTGTTGGTGAGCACCAGGAACGGGGTGTCGGTCTCGGTCCAGCGTCGGATGAGGTCGGACGCTCCGGGCAGCGGGGTGTTCTCGTGCACCAGCACCCCGTCCATGTCGGTGAGCCAGCTCGTGATCTCGCTGCGGTCGCGCATGCCTTCATCGTAGGGAGGCCCTCCACCCGACACGGACATCGTGTAAAGCCGCCGCACACGTCGGCTCAACGTGTAAAAAAACAAGCACAATCTTTACACGTGAACCAAAGGTGTCACTAGACTTTGCATATGGCGTGGGTAGCGGACGAACCGTTCAACGACCTCCCACCTCTCCCTCCCGCCACCGAGGTCGAGACACGTGAGGTGTTGAAGGCGACGATTGAAGCACGCGCCGCGCTCGCCGCGCTCGACCAAGCCGCGCGGAGGATCGCCAATCCGACGGTTCTGATCAACTCGATTCCCCTGCTTGAGGCTCAGGCGAGCTCGGAGATCGAGAACATCGTCACGACCACCGACGACCTCTTTCGGTACGCACACGACGAATCCGCGGCGACGAATCCCGCGACCAAGGAAACCCTGAACTACCGCAGTGCGCTGTTCGCAGGGGTGCGACTGATCAAGGCACGGCCGCTCTCGGTCAGCACGGCCGCAGAGATCTGCACCACGGTGAAGAATCGCGAGATGCCCATTCGACGAAACCCGGGCACGTTTATCGGCAATCCGGTGACGAAGGCTGCGATCTACACCCCGCCGGTCGGCGAGGCGCGCATCCGCGAGAAACTCGGCGACTGGGAGCAGTTCGTCCATGCGCGCAACGGGATCGATCCGCTCGTCGTCATGGCGCTCGCGCACTACCAGTTCGAAGCCATCCATCCGTTCGAAGACGGCAACGGTCGCACCGGCCGCATCCTCAACGTTCTCATGCTGATGAGCGCGGGCCTGATCGAGCAACCGATCCTGTACTTGTCGCGCTACATCATCGAGAACAAGGACGAGTACTACCGGCTGCTGCTCGCCGTCACGCGGGACGGCGCGTGGAACGAATGGATTCTGTTCGTCATCGAAGGAATTCGGCAGACGGCGGCCTCGACCGTGGTCAAGATCGATCAGATTCAGGCGCTACAAGATCGCATGCTCGCGGTGATCAGGGAGGCGACAGGCGGCGCGAATGCCGACCTACTTGCGGTGCTCTTCGAGCAGCCGTACTGCCGCATCGCGACCGTGATCGATCGCTGCAAAGTCTCCCGTCCGACAGCCACGAACTGGCTCAACGCCCTCGTCGAAGCCCGCGTGCTCCGTGACGTTCGCCGCGGCCGGGAGCGGATCTTCATCAACACCGAGCTGCTGCAACTGCTCGTCCGCCCGGACTCGATCGTCGTCAACGAGGCGGAACCGGCGCTCTTCTGATGGATGTCGAGCGAAAGGTCGGCGTCGGGCCGTGGCCAGGCGGCCGCGCTGCCTGGCCGACCGACCCCCGGTACGACCCCGACCTGCTGGAGCACGGCGACACCCGCAACGTCGTCGACGCCTACCGCTACTGGACGATGGACGCGATCGTCGCCGACCTCGACACCCGACGACGCGGGTTTCACGTCGCGATCGAGAACTGGCAGCACGACATGAACATCGGGTCGATCGTGCGCACCGCCAACGCGTTCCTCGCCGCCGAGGTGCACATCGTCGGCAACCGGCGCTGGAACCGCCGCGGTGCGATGGTGACCGACCGGTATCAACACATCAGGGAGCATCCGGATGTCGCCGCCCTCGTCGGCTGGGCACGCGAGAACGGGTTGCCGATCGTCGCTGTCGACAACGTGGAGGGTTCGGTCGACGTGCGGGACGCCGACATCCCGGAGCGCTGTGTTCTGCTGTTCGGGCAGGAGGGCCCGGGCCTCACCGCTGAGGCGCTCGCGGCCGCCAGCCTGGTCGTCGAGATCGCGCAGGCCGGGTCGACGCGGTCGATCAACGCGGGCGCCGCAGCCGCGATCGTCATGCACGAATGGGTGCGCCGCCACACCTGACGCGCGATTCGGGCGACGGGAGGCTTATGATTGCCGGAACTTTCCCAGGCGCGCAAAGGAGCCGTGATGGCAGAGACGCGTGAGCCGGCGGCGGAGTCGGCTGAGGCCCGCATCCCGGTTTCCGTCGCGCCCGCGGCACCCACGCGACCGAGGATGCCGGCGTCGTTCGCAAGCGCGCTCGCGGGTGCCGCACTGCTCGTCGGCACCGTCGTCACCGTCGTCATCGTCGTCGCCGCGACCACGGCGGGCTAGCGGGTCGGCCCTCCAGCGGCCCCCGCGGGGAGCCGAGCTGCTCGTGTTTCGCGGATGTTTCTCTCCGGTGTGCAAGCCGTGAGAATCCTGAACCCCCCTTACGGGTGACACGCCCCCCGGGTTAGCGTCGAAGTGAGGGAACTCCCCGGGGGGAAATCGGGGCGTCACACTTTTCCAAGGGGGGACCGCATGTCTATTGCCGTGCGCCGACAGGGTGTCGGTGAATCGCTGCTGGTGCGGGACGGGGTGCCGTCCTGGCAGCTCCATTACGGTCTGCGCCTGATCTACAGCGACTTCTTGGTCGTCGTCAGCGCCGTCTTCGGAGCTCAGCTGCTGTGGGTGCGCGTGCGCAGCTCCCTCGCCGGGGAGCCCGTGCCCGCCGAGGGCGCTCAGCCGTTCGCCACCGTCTACTCGGTGTGCCTGATCATCGCCTGGCTCGGGATGCTTGCGCTGCTCGGCAGCCGCGACGCGCGGATCGCCGGCACGGGCGGAGGCGAGTACCGACGCGTCATCGTCGCGTCGCTGACCACGTTCGGCGGGCTGGCGATCGTGGTCTACCTCTTCAACCTGCAGTTGGCGCGCGGCTACTTTCTAATCGCGCTCCCCATCGGTCTCGCCGCCCTGTTGCTGGTGCGACACCTCTGGCGGTCGTGGCTGCAAGCCCAACGCCGTGAGGGCGGCTACTCGGCCAACGTGGTTCTGGCCGGCGGCCCCGAGTCGGTCGCGCATCTCGCCCGTGAGCTGGGCCGGATGCCCGAGGCCGGTTTCCGCGTAGTCGGCGCCTGCCTGCCGGCGGGCCGGGAAGACGATCTCGAGCGGGAGCTCCGGATGATCGATACCGGCCCGATCCGGATCGTCGGCGACGTCGATCACGTCTTCGAAGCCGTCGAAAAGCTTGAGGCCGACACCGTCATCATCACCAGTTCCGACGAGCTCTCACCGCAGAAGGTGCGGGAGCTGAGCTGGAAGTTGGAGCCGGGAAACCAGCACCTCATCGTCGCGCCCGCGCTGACCGACATCGGCGGCCCCCGCATCCACATCCGCCCGGTCGCCGGGCTGCCGCTCGTGCACGTCGAGACGCCGCGTTATCGCGGCGGGAAGCTGCACTCGAAGCGCCTCTTCGACGTCGTCGCGTCGGCGCTGCTCATCCTGATGCTCTCGCCGGTGCTCGTCGCCGTCGTGGCGGCGATCAAGGTGACCGACCCCGGACCTGCGCTGTTCCGGCAGCGTCGGGTCGGCAGGAACGGTCGGCCGTTCCAGATGCTCAAGTTCCGCACGATGGTCGTGGATGCCGAAGCGCGCCTGGCCGAGCTGCGAGCCATGGCGGATGCCGGCAACGACGTGCTGTTCAAGATGCGCGACGACCCGCGGGTGACTCCGGTGGGACGGTTCCTGCGGCGCTACAGCCTCGACGAGCTGCCGCAGCTGTTCAACGTCTTCCTCGGGGAGATGTCGCTCATCGGGCCGCGGCCGCCGCTCGCCTCGGAGGTCGAAGAGTACGAACACCACGTGCATCGCCGGTTCCTGGTGAAGCCCGGCATCACGGGGCTCTGGCAGGTGAACGGGCGCAGCAACCTCTCCTGG
>NZ_JANMSQ010000173.1:0-12258 GCF_031389465.1 Pseudolysinimonas sp. | reverse complement strand
CGTCGCGGTACAGGTCCATCGGCATGAGCCGCGGTCCCTGGCGGGCGTCGAGAAGTTGCCCCGCGACGCGGTCCATCTCGCGGAACGGGTCGAAGAACATGGCCATCAGATCCTCCTGGAATCGATTAGTTGAGTCCCTGTGACTCAACTATCAGGAGATTAGCACTCGGGCAAAGCGAGTGCCAGATGCTGCCGATCGCCCACGGCGAACGCGCGTCAGATGGGCTCGCGGCTTCTTCGATATCCCATATGGATCCCAGGTTCGCGTGAGGTTTACCATATGGGATAACTCACGGCAGCGAAGGCGTCAGTAGCCGACGAAGACGTCGGTGTGGATGTGACGGACCCCCGCCGTGCGCAGTGCCTTCTTCAGGGTCGACACCATCGCCGGGGGGCCAGAGAGGAAGGCGTCGCGCTTCACGGCATCCGGAACAGCCGCGAGCAGCGACTTCCCGGACAGCCGGTCGGGACCGATCCAGGTCCACCCCGCGGGAAGGTTCTTCGGCTCCTCGGCCGACGCGACCGCGACCCGGCACCCCGCCTGCTCGAGCTGCGCGGCGTAGGCGAGGTCGTCGGGAGACGAGATCGCGTAGACCACCGCGATGTCGCGTCCGCCGGACTCGGCGGCGGCCTGCTCGAGGTGCCCGATGAACGGGGTGATACCGATTCCGCCGGCGACCAGCAGGAGAGGGCGTGCCGGATCTTCGGGCAGCAGGAAGTCGCCACCGACACTCGTGGCCGACACCTTCGCGCCCGGCTCGAGGGCGAGCAGCGCGCGCTTGAAGGAACTCGACTTCTCGGGAAGCCGGATGCCGAAACGCAGCACCTCACCGGGCCCCGACGCGATGCTGAACACCCGACGCCACCCGCGTGAGTCGGTCTTCGTGTGCGGCAGGCTCAACTCCATGAACTGCCCCGGCCGGAACGACACCGGTCGCCTCGGGCGGAAGTCGAACTCCCACGACGAGGGGCTCAGCTGACGCCGACCGGCGAACTCCAGATGGATGCCGCGGCGCTGCCCGACGAGGAAGGCGAGCAGGTTGGCGACCAGTAGAGCGAACTCGGGCGAGTTGTAGATCGGGCCGAACGAGTACGCCACCCCGTAGTAGAGCGCGGCAGCGATCCCCGCGTAGACCAGCTGCTGCCAGCGACGCGGCGGAAGGGTGAGGGGCTCGGTGAGCATGAACCCCGCGAAGAACACCAGCGGTGACGAGAGCAGGATGATCTGCAGGCCGGAGTCGATCGGGGTGCCGAGGCGCAGGTAGAAGAAGACGCCCAGTGCGAGCCCGACGGCGAGATAGACGCCGCCCATCGGCAGGCGGCGCGTGCGGAAGAGGATCAGGAACGCGCAGACGGCGACAAATGGCAGCAGCCACACCGTGCCGACCCACCACTGCCCGAAGGAGAGCCCGGTGAGCCCGATGGCGAACGCGCCCGCGGCCGCCGGGTTGAAGATGTGGCGTCCGCGGAAGGCGAGGAGGTACTTGCTGGCCACGGCGATCGTCGCGGCGAGGGCGAGCGCGCCCAGGCCGACGAGATCGTTGCGCGGGGTGAGGATGAAGAACAGCAGTCCCGCGGTGATGAGGGTCGACTCGGAGTGCGGGCGAATGCGGAAGATGAGCGCGAGCAGGCGGTTGACGACGTAGCTCGTGGCGAGGAGTACGGCGACGCTCATGAGCATCCCGATCGTTCCCGCCGTGCCGGGCTGCACGACGCCGAGCATCGAGAAGACGAGGGCCGCGGCGACGAGCACCACGAGACTGAGTAGAACGAGACGGTACATCGTCACGCGTCCGAGGAGCGCATCGAGCCAAGCGGTCATCCGAAAATCTCCCCTGGGAAGTGGTCGGACACGTCCACGCGCCCGTCATTCCACATTCTGGCGAAAGCCGCGCCCTCGCGGGCAACCAATTCCGGATCGGGGTCCAGAAACAGTGCCGTCGCGATCCCGTCGGCGACGAGTGTGGTCGGCGCGATCACCCACGTCGCGATGACGCCGGCCACCGGAAGGCCCGTCGCGGCGTCGAGCACGTGGTGGAGTCCGTCTCCCCAGGTGCGTCGGTTGGTTGCGCTGGCGCAGAACGCGCCGTCGGTCAGATCGGCGACCCCGACGGCCTTCCGGGCGTCGAGAGGGTGTTCGAGCGCGATCCACATCGGCACTCCGCGGGTACGCAGATCGCCGCTCGCATCGACGATGTGCCGGGGGATGCCGGCATCGATGAGCAGGTCGCTCACCAGGTCGACGAGATACCCCTTGCCGGCGGCGCCGACATCCAGCAGGACCGGCCGCACCGTCTCGAGCGCCTTGCCATCCCAGGCGACAGCGTTGTCCCAGGGAGGAACTGCGGGGATGTCGTCAGCCGCTCGAAGCCGGTAGGCGGCGTCGTAGCCGAGGGCCTCGAGGGTGCGCCCGACGAGGGGGGAGAGGCGCCCGGAGGTCGCGTCGTAGAGCTCGCGATAGAACGCGAGCAGGGGCGCGGCATCGGCGGGGAGCACGTGACGACCTGCACGCGTCGCGATCTGCGAGACGAGCGAGTCGGGCCGGAAGCGCGACCAGTCGCGGTCGAACCGCTCGACCCGCTCGCCGACGGCACGCGCGACGGCGTGCGGCAGCGCATCCTGGGTGTCGATCCGCCAGGTCGTGCCGATCGCTTCGAACCGCCAGGCGACCGGCAGCGGATCGACGATCACGGGCTAGGAGGTGACGGCGTCGGCCTTGATCGAGTCGATGGCCTGATTGAATCCGCCGCTCGTGAGCGACGAGCCGCCGACGCGGGAGACGGCGAGGGCGTCGATGTCCTTGCCGCTGACTTCGGCAGCGATTCCCGCCGCGAACTGGCCCTGGAACTGGGCTTCGTTTCCGCTCTCAGCGTGCGGGGTGACCACGACATCCGTGACGACGTCGCCGGCCAGGGTGATCTCGACGGTGATCGACTCTTGCCCGGAGGGGGCGTTGTAGGAGCCGTCAGCGCTGTAGGTGCCGTCGGCGTACTCGGCCGACGTGTCGGCGTCAACGGACGTGCCGGAGTCGCTCCCGCCGCCGGTGGCGGGCGTCGAGCAGCCGGCGAGGGCGGTGGTGAGGCCGAGTCCGGCGAAGCCGAGAGCGAGGAGGCGAGGTGTGGTCGAAGAAGGCATGCGCTCAGCCTTCCAGATTTCGGCGCTCCGAAGCCCAACTTCTGTCCGTGAATTTGCTGGACGTGTCACCCACCGTTACCTTCGCGCTGAGTAGTCTGAAGGTGAGGACGGCACCCCGCGTTCTCCCGCGGCCGGCGTCACGAGCCCAACCCCGTCGAAAGCCCCGTCCTCATGTCTGCCCCCTCCGGCGACCGTTTCCCGCTGTTCCGCCTGCTGGTGCTCGCGGGGGCGATCTTCGTCTCTGTCTCGAGCGAATTCCTGCCTACCGGGTTGCTCCCCGACATCGCAGCCGACCTCAATGTCTCCGAGTCGCGGGTCGGCCTACTGATCACCGTGTTCGCCTTCACGGTCGTGGCGAGCGCCGCCCCGCTCACCGTGGTCACCCGGCGGTTCTCGCGCAAGGGGCTACTCGTCGTGCTGCTCGGGGTCTTCGCGCTCTCCAACGTGCTCGCCGCCCTTGCCCCGAACTACGAGACCCTCGCCGCATCGCGCGTGCTGGGGGGTCTTGCGCACGGGCTCTTCTGGGCGGTTGCCGGCCCGTATGTGTCGTTGCTCGTCGCGCCGACCCAGCTCGCCCGCGCCGTCTCGGTGACGACGGGCGGCGGAACCCTCGCGTTCATCCTGGGGGTGCCGTTCACGGCGGCGATTGGGCACGCCGTCGGCTGGCGGTGGGCCTTCGTCGCGATGGCCGTGCTCGTGGTGATCTTCGCGGTGCTGACGGTCGTCTCCCTCCCTGCCCCGGATCACCGCGTTCCGAAGCACCAGGTGATGACGACCGACACCGGCTCGATCATCGCCGTGAAGCGCGACCGATCGATCATCGCAGTCGGGTTCGTCGCGGTCACCGTGTTGCTCGTCGCGACAGGGCACAACCTCTTCTACACGTACATCGCACCCTGGGCGATCGCGGTGGGCGGCGTCGCCGATGACTACGTGAGCCTCCTGCTGCTCTTCTACGGTCTCGCCGGAGCGGTCGGATTGCTCGCCGCTGGCGTTTTCGGCGATCGACATCCGCGGTACACGCTCAACCTCATGGTCGGCGCGCTCGTCGTGTCGATCATCCTGACCGCGTTGTTCGCCCGCGGGCTGGTGCCTGCGATCCTTGTCATGATGCTCTGGAGCGCCTCGTTCGGTGGGTTGCCCGCGCTGTTCCAGACCCGCGCTCTTCACGCCGCGTCGGCCCGCATCCGCGATCTCACGGGCGCCGTCGTCACCACGGCGTTCAACAGCGCGATCGGCCTCGGCGCGCTGTTCGGCGGCGTCGTTCTCGACGAGCTCGGAATGGCGGTTGTTCCGTACGTCGCCGCTGCCGTCGTCGCGATCGGCCTGGGGTGGGTGCTCGCGACCGACCGCGCACGCCTCGCCGCGCATCCGACCGACGCGATACACTGAGGCGGTCGCGACTGGCGTTCGGATGGATCACCATCGGGAAGCGACGCAGCAGATGAACGCGGCCGTACGCCTGGGCCGTGAGAACTCTCACTGCGTCGGAAGGAATCCGCGATGTCGTCGTCATTCACAGCGCCCTTGGCCGAGGTCGACCCCGAAGTCGCCGAAGCCCTCGAACAGGAGTTGAACCGGCAGCGCTCGACGCTCGAGATGATCGCGAGCGAGAACTTCGTGCCGCGAGCGGTGCTCGAAGCGCAGGGCTCGGTGCTCACCAACAAGTACGCCGAGGGCTACCCGGGCAAGCGCTACTACGGCGGCTGCGAGTTCGTCGACGTCGTCGAGACTCTGGCGATCGAACGCGCGAAGAAACTGTTCGGCGCAGAGTTCGCGAACGTGCAGCCGCACTCGGGCGCGTCGGCGAACGTCGCGGTGCTCTCCACGATCGCCGAGCCAGGCGACCGCATCCTTGGTCTGGAACTCGCGCAGGGCGGGCACCTCACCCACGGGATGCGCCTCAACTTCTCGGGCAAGTTGTACGAGGCGCACGCCTACGGCCTCGACCTCGCAACGATGCGCATCGACATGGACACCGTGCGGCAGCGCGCACTCGAGGTGAAGCCGAAGGTCATCATCGCGGGCTGGTCGGCGTACCCGCGGCAGCTCGACTTCGCCGCATTCCGGGCCATCGCCGACGAGGTCGGCGCGAAGCTCTGGGTCGACATGGCGCACTTCGCCGGCCTCGTCGCCGCGGGCCTGCACCCCAGCCCCGTCCCGCACGCGGACGTCGTCTCCTCCACCGTGCACAAGACGATCGGCGGCCCGCGCTCGGGCTTCATCCTCACCAACGACCCCGACATCGCGAAGCGGATGAACTCCAACGTCTTTCCGGGGCAGCAGGGTGGCCCGCTCATGCACGTGATCGCGGCGAAGGCGACGGCGTTCAAGCTCGCGATGGAGCCGGAGTTCGCGGAACGACAGAAGGCGACCCTGAGCGGAGCGAAGCTCATCGCCGAACGGCTGACGCAGGCCGATGTGGTGGCGGAGGGCATCTCGGTGCTCTCCGGGGGAACCGACGTGCACCTCGTGCTCGTCGACCTGCGCAACTCGAAACTCACCGGCCAGGACGCCGAGGATGTGCTCCACGAAGTCGGCATCACGGTGAACAAGAACTCGGTGCCGAACGACCCCCGCCCGCCGATGGTGACGTCCGGCATCCGCATCGGAACCCCGGCCCTGGCGACCCGCGGTTTCCAGGACGCGGAATTCGCTGAGGTCGCTGAGATCATCGCGGCTACCCTGAAGGCCGACCATGACCTGCCGGCTCTGCGTGTGCGTGTCGAAGCCCTTGCTTCGCGATTCCCGCTCTACCCCGGCTTGACGAGCCCCGGGAGCTGGCAATGACGGCCATCACACTTGACGGCGTTGCGACCGCGACCGCCATCAAGAACGAACTGCGGGTGCGCATCGAGGCCCTCGCGGCTCGGGGGATCGTCCCCGGGCTCGGCACGCTTCTCGTGGGCGAAGACCCGGGGTCGATCTCGTACGTGTCGAGCAAGCACCGCGACTGCGCGGAGGTCGGCATCCGCTCGATTCCGGTGGAGCTGCCTGCGACGGCCTCCGAAGCCGAGGTGCGTTCCGCGGTCGCCGGGTTCAACGCCGACCCGTCGGTGACCGGCTACATCGTGCAACTTCCGCTGCCGAAGGGCATCGACGAGAACGCGATCCTCGAGCTCATCGACCCAGACAAGGACGCCGACGGGCTGCACCCGACCAACCTCGGGCGTCTCGTGCTCGGCGTCGAGGGCGACCTGCACTCCCCGCTGCCGTGCACCCCGGCGGGTGTCGTCGAGTTGCTGCGCCGTCACGACGTTCCGATTGCCGGCAAGCACGTCGTCATCGTCGGCCGCGGCCTCACCGTGGGCCGCCCGCTCGGGCTGGTCTTCACCCGTAAGGGCATCGACGCGACCGTGACCCTCACCCACTCCCGCACCGTCGACCTGGCGACCGAGGTACGTCGCGCCGACATCGTGGTGGCCGCGATCGGCGTGCCGCATTTCGTGAAGCCCGAGTGGATCAAGCCCGGCGCAGCAGTGCTGGATGTCGGGGTCACCCGCGTCGGCATGACCGACTCCGGCAAAGTGCGTTTGCACGGCGACGTCGACCCCGCGGTTGCCGACGTGGCCGGTTGGCTGTCACCCAACCCGGGCGGCGTCGGGCCGATGACCCGAGCCCTGTTGCTCTCCAACGTCGTCGACGCCGCGGAACGCCAGTCCGTCTGACGAAAGACGGCTATTTGCCCAAGATGGCGGACCTTTCTTTGCGAAAGTGCGCCATCTCGGGCAAATAGCGCTTCTCAGGAGTCGCGGGCCGCACCCTCGGAGGGGCGCACCGGGTAGACCTCGGGCGCCGCAAAGCCATGTTCGGCAAACGCGCCGTCGACGGCGACCTGGATGCGCGACACCGCGTCGATCGGAACGAGAGCGATCGCCGCCCCGCCGAAACCTCCGCCGGTCATCCGGGCGCCGAGCGCACCGTTCTCGAGCGCGGTCTCCACGGCGAGGTCCAGTTCGGGAACCGAGATCTCGAAGTCGTCGCGCATCGAGGTGTGGGAGGCATCCAGAAGCGACCCGATCGCTGACGCACCCTCCGAGCGCAGGGTGCGCACGACATCCAGAACCCGCTGGTTCTCGGTGACGACGTGGCGGACGCGGCGGAAGGTCACGTCGTCGAGCACCTCACGCGCGCGGACGAGGTCGTCGACCGCGAGGTCGCGGAGTGACGGCACCCCGAGTGCGGCGGCCCCGGCTTCGCAGGAGGCGCGGCGCTCGCCGTAGCCGCCGGTGGCGTGGGAGTGCGAGACGCCGGTGTCCATGACCAGCAGGGTGAGACCGGCCGCGGCGAAACCCAGGGGTACGACCTCGGCGTCGAGGCTGCGACAGTCGAGGAAGACGGCGGCGTCGAGTTGGCCGAGCAGGGACGCCGACTGGTCCATGATGCCGGTGGGCGCGCCGACGAACTCGTTCTCGGCGAGCTGGCCCGCGCGAGCGAGGTCGGGACGCGACATCCCGAGGCGCCAGAGGTCGTCGAGCGCGAGGGCGACGGCGCACTCGATCGCCGCCGACGACGACAGGCCCGCGCCGACCGGCACGTTGGAGTCGATCACGAGGTCGATTCCTGGCACCGCGGCGAGGTCGGCGCCGGAACGGCCGAGCGCCCAGGCGACGCCGAGCGGGTAGTCCGCCCAGCCGGCGCTGCCACGAGCGGAGTCCAGCTCAGACAGCGCGATCTCGACGACCTCGTCGGAGAACGTGCTTGCGACCCGGATGACGGCATCCTCGCGGGCCCCCGCCGCGACGATCGTGCGTCTGTCGATCGCGAAGGGCAGTACGAAGCCCTCGTTGTAGTCGGTGTGCTCGCCGATCAGGTTGACCCGGCCCGGCGCCGACCAGAGGCCGTCGGGCGCGCGGCCGGTGAGCTCCGTGAACAGGGTCCGCACGTCGTCGCGCAGGTCGCTCATACCGTTTCGATCGCCTTCCGGATGTTCGCTGCCGCCGTCTCGGGAGGGATGTCGCCGACCCAGGCTCCCATGGCCGCCTCGGACCCGGCGAGGAACTTGAGCCGGTCGACCGCGCGGCGCGGCGAGGTGAGTTGCAGATGCAGGCGCAGGGCCTGACGTCCGACATTCACGGGGGCCTGATGCCACGCGGCGATGTACGGGGTGGGGGAGTCGTAGAGCGCGTCGATGCCGCGCAGCAGTCGCAGGTAAAGCGGTGCGAGTTCGGCACGTTGCTGGTCGTCGGTCGCGGCGAAGTCGGGCACGTGCCGGTGGGGCACCAGGTGCACCTCGATCGGCCAGCGGGCGGCGAACGGCACATACGCCGTCCAGTGCTGGCCGGCGAGCACCACGCGATCCGACTCACGCTCGAAGGCGAGGATGTCGTCGAACATCCCCTGGCCGAGGCGATCCGCGGCGTCGAGCATCCGGGTGGTGCGCGGCGTGACGTACGGGTACGCGTAGATCTGGCCGTGCGGATGCGCCAGGGTCACCCCGATCGCCTCGCCGCGGTTCTCGAACGGAAACACCTGCTCGATTCCGGGTAGCGCCGAGAGGGCGGCCGTGCGATCGGCCCAGGCCTCGATCACGGTGCGGGCGCGGCTCTCGGTCTGCGTGCCGAAGGACCCTTCGTGCTCGGGGCTGAAGCACACGACCTCGCAGCGTCCGACCGAGGTGCGCGTGCGTCCGAGTCCGAGTTGGGTGAGATCGTCGAGCCCGAGCGGCGGGTCGTCGGCATCGGAGGTGAGGGCGGGACCGAACGACGGCGAACGGTTCTCGAAGACGGCGACGTCGTAGGCATCCGGAATCTCGGACGGGTTCGCCGCGGTCTGCGGCGCGAGCGGGTCTTGGTCGGCGGGCGGCAGGAAGACGCGGTTCTGTCGTGCGGCGGCGACGGTGATCCAGTCTCCGGTGAGCACGTCTTGCCGCATCGTCGCGGTGACCGGCCGCGGGTCGAGCACGCGGGCGTCGACTCGGCGTTCCGGGCCGAGGGTGGTGTCGGCGTCGTCGAAGTAGAACAGCTCGCGGCCGTCGGCGAGCTGCGCGGTGTGCTTCACGACTCCGGGCATGGGATTACGATAGCGAAAGTCTCCCTTTCGCATCCGAAAGGAATCGAAGCATGGAATCGCTCGACGCGGAAGCCCGCCGCGCCACCCTCGCCGCCCTTCTGGTCGAACACGGCTTCGTCGCGGTCGCCGAAGCGAGCACTCGGCTCGGCGTCAGCGAAGTCACGGTGCGCACCGACCTCACCGTGCTCGCGGCTCGAGGAATCGCCCGGCGGGTGCACGGCGGTGCCGTCGCCGCAGGGTCGGTGCGCGAAGCCCCCGTCGAGGCGACCGCCGAACGGGATGCCGAGCTCAAGCGGGCGATCGGCGGTGCGGCAGCCGCGCTCGTCACGAGCGGGTCGAGCCTCATGCTCGACGTCGGGTCGACGACCCACGCCGTCGCGACGGCCCTGGTGGCCCGTACCGACCTGAGTGACGTCGTGGTGATCACCAACGGCCTGTCGATCGCGCTCACCCTGGAAGCCGCCATCCCTCGGTTCACGGTGATCGTGACCGGCGGAAGCCTCCGCCCGCTGCAACACTCACTCGTCGACGCGCTCGCCGTCGACACGGTCCGCGGTCTGCACGCCGACCTCGCGATTCTCGGCTGCACGGGGGTCGCCGACGGCCGGGTGACCAACGTCAACCTGCCGGAAGCCGCCGTCAAGCGCGCGATGATCTCGGCGTCGACCGCGCGGGTGCTCGTCAGCGACACCTCCAAGTTCGGCCGACACGACCTGAGTGCCGTGGCTCCGCTCGCCGACTTCGGCACCGTCGTCACTGCAGGTCCGGGCGCGGATGCCCTCGCCGTGCCCGCGGCGACGCGTCTCGTCGTCGCGGCCTAGGCTGGCCGTCGTGAATCACGTCGACGCCGCCGGCCGCCACCTCGTCATCGAATCGGACGGGGCGCGCGCCGAGATCGGCACTGTCGCAGCCGTGTTGAGGTCGCTCACTGTGGGGGGTGTCGCGATCACCGAGACTACGGATGGCACCGGGAGCCCGCCCTTCGGCAACGGGATCGTGCTCGCCCCGTGGCCGAACCGGGTGCGCGACGGCCGCTGGAGCCTCGACGGCGCCGAGCTGCAACTCGACATCAACGAGGTCGACCGGCGCAACGCCCTGCACGGACTGTTGCGCTTCACCGACTACGCCGTGCGTGAGGAGGCCGCCGACGCAGTGACCCTCGGCGCCCTCATCGCACCGCAGCACGGTTGGCCGTTCCTGCTCGACACCTGGGTGCGCTACCAGGTGCGCGCCGACGGCCTCACGGTCACTCACGGGGTCACCAACCTCAGCGACCGCCGCGCGCCGTATGCCGTGGGAACGCATCCCTTCTTGCGGATCGGTGACAACCCTGTCGAAGACCTCGTCATCACGATCGCCGCTGCGACCTACTTCGATGTCGACGACCGGCTCAACCCGATCGCCGAGCGACCGGTCGACGGTACCCGGTTCGACGCGCGCGCGGGACTGCGGGTCGGCGATCTCGACTACGACACCGCCTTCGGAGGGGTCACCCACCGCGAGGGTGCGAGTGCCTGGCTGACCGCCCCCGACGGGGCGACCGTCGAACTCGTGCAAGACGTCGACTGGGGCTACGTGCAGGTCTTCACGACTCCGATCTTCGCCCGCGGCACGACCACCGGGTTGGCCGTCGCCGTCGAGCCGATGACCGCTCCGCCCGACGCCCTCAACTCCGGGCAAGGCCTCATCTGGCTCGACCCGGGTGCCTCCTCTCAAGGGTCGTGGGGGCTGCGGTTCACGCCCGGCACGGTGGGATCCGTCGGGACGATCTGATGGCCGGCGGTCAGGAGCGCGCCCGCACGCGCCGCTGGCGCCGGTACCTCGCCGACGAACGAGCGGAGGCGGCGCTCTACCGCGAACTGGCCGACCGCTACGCCGGTGAGGAGCGCGACATCCTGCTCGGGCTGGCGGATGCCGAGCAGCGGCACGAAGCGCACTGGGTGAGTCTCCTCGGCGACGAGGCACGTGACCCGGGGGCGCCAAGCGTGGGCAGCCGACTGCTCATCCTGTTCGCCCGGCGATTCGGGTCGCTCTTCGTGCTCGCCCTCGCCCAACGCGCAGAGGGGCGCTCGCCGTACGCCGACGACGCGGATGCCACGGACGCGATGGCGGCCGACGAACGCATCCACGGCGAGGTGCTGCGCGGCCTCGCGGCTCGCGGTCGGCGTCGGCTGGCAGGCAGCCTGCGTGCCGCCGTGTTCGGCATCAACGACGGACTCGTCTCGAATCTCGCCCTCGTGCTCGGGGTTGGCGCGACCGGGCTTCCGCCGCAGACCGTGCTCGTGACGGGGGTCGCCGGGTTGCTCGCCGGTTCGCTCTCGATGGGTGCGGGGGAGTACATCTCGGTGCGGTCGCAGCGGGAGTTGCTCGAGGCATCCCGCCCCGATCCGCAGTCGCAGGGTGCTCTGCCCGACCTCGACGTCGACGCCAACGAACTGGCGCTCGTCTATCGCGCGCGGGGGATGGATGCCGACGAAGCCGCGCGGCACGCCCAGGAGGTGCTCGCCACGCTCCACCTCGACGACGCCGGGAGTCACGAGGCGATGCCCGCCGACGACCACGACGGGATCGGCTCCGCTTGGGCAGCCGCGCTGTCGAGTTTCCTCTTCTTCGCTGCTGGGGCGATCATCCCCGTTATCCCCTACCTCGTCGGGGCGGAGGGCTTCGTCGCCGTCGCCGTCGCTTCGGCGTTGGTCGGGATCGCGTTGCTCGCCACCGGGGCGACCGTCGGATTGCTCTCCGGGGGTTCGCTGGCGCGCCGTGCGCTGCGACAGCTACTCATTGGCCTCGGCGCGGCGGCGGTCACCTACCTGCTCGGCCTGCTGTTCGGAACGGCCCTGGGCTGAGCCCAATCCCGGTGTGCCACGTTGGGAGGATTCCCACCAGGGGGATCAGAGTCGTTCCGGGGTCGAAGCGCCAGCTGGGAGATTACGGGTGGGCCCGGTGGGGCTCGAACCCACGACCCGCGGATTAAAAGTCCGATGCTCTGCCAACTGAGCTACAGGCCCGTGGGGTCTAGCGTACCGGCGGCGCGCAGTGCTGAGACCACGGCTGCGGAGAGCCGGGTCGCCGACTCGAGCGACAGCGAGAACCCCGTCCAGCCGTCGCCGA
>NZ_JANMSQ010000159.1:0-9246 GCF_031389465.1 Pseudolysinimonas sp. | reverse complement strand
GCGTTCGCGATCGCCGACGACTGGATCATGGCGTTCGATCCCATCACGGGCCAGGCAGTCGGCGAGCCGCTGGACTTCACGGGCGAGAACCTCGAGTCCACCTGGGTGATGGCACATGGCGCGGTCGGATCCGATCTGGCGGTGGTGTCGTGGTGGAAGTGGGACGTGGTCGACATGATCACGGCGACGTACGACCTGCGCACCGGCGAGGAGCTGAACCGCGGGCTGCGTGGCGACACCGGCTCGATCATGCTGCCGGGCGGCGACATCGTGAGCACGAGTTCCTCGGAGCTGCGACGCAGCGACAGTGACCTCACCCCGCTGCTCTCCCTTCCGAAGCCGGTGTCGGGGGCGAACGTCTTTGAGCTCAGCGGCGACGGAAACACCCTGCTGATCAGTGGCGGCACCGAGCCGGCGGTGCTCTACGACATGGCGACGAATTCGAAGCTCGGCATCGACATCCCGGTCGACTCGCCCTATTACTACTCGGGACATCTCTCCGATGACGGCAACACCCTCGTCACGAACGCCACTGACGGCGTGCTGGTCTGGAACCTCGACACCGACAACGCGGCGACGACGGCCTGCCGCCTGACGGGACGGTCGTTCACGCGCACCGAGTGGACGCGCTACTTCGGAGATGACCCGTACAACGACACGTGTGGGTTCGGCGCGGCGAGCTCACAATGACCGTAGCCGCGCCGGATGCTTCAGGACGTTGCTACAGCATCGCGGTGCGCGGACGTCGCTCAGCGACCGCCTTCATGACAGCGTCGGTGTCGCCCGCATCCAGAGCCATCGTGACGATGCCCCACGCTTCGCCGAGGTCGACGGTGAGCGGTACTACGTAGGGGCGTACATCGACGGTGACACTCCAGCGCGAGTCGCCGCCGACCGTGGCGGTGCGCACCATCTCGAAGGCGCCGATTTCTCTCCAGAAGATGACGAACAGCTCCCGCGGGTCGGCGCCGGAAGTGCAGACGGCGATTCCGCGATCGTCGGCGAACGCCGGATACCAGCCGTCGCCGAGTTGGATGTCGAGGTCCTTGGAGCGCAGATAGGCGGGCAGATCCGACACGATGGGCGGGAGGCGTCGCGCGAGGAAGACCACGGCATCCGGATGCCGCTCGGCGAGCGCTCGCAGCGCGCGTGACAGCCGCATGGTGATCACCCAGAACACCGTGATCATCGTGATCATCGTGACGCCGGCGAAGCCGTAGGCAACGAGGATGCCGTTGCGCGGTCCGCCCGCGACCGCGATCGCGACGCCTCCACCACCGATGATGACGACGACAGCAACGAGCGCTGCAACGGTAATGATGCGGGCGCGCGTCCGGGATCGCCGCGCGATGGTGTCTGTCAAGGTGCCTCGTGCTCGTGTGCCCCGATCCGTCGCTAACCGTACCCCGTCGGGGTCGGGGGCTCGGGGCAGACTGGCGGCATGTGCGCGAGTTACGGGCTTCAGGTCGAGGCTGCCGACATCCACTATGGGTTTTCGGTGATCGACGAACTGGTGGCGACGACGGCGCTTTCGGGCTGGCTCGAAGAGTTTCGTGCTGAGCCGGCGAAACCGACAGGGGTGCATCGCCGCAACCTCAACCCGATCGTGCGCGAACGCGCGAAGGACGGCGAGCGGCTCCGAAGCGTCGACCTCGCGTGGTGGAAACTCTGGGTGCGCGGGGAGCCGGCGAAGTTCCCGGCGATCAACGCGCGGATCGAAGGGCTCGTCGGGTCTGGGGCGTGGAGCGGGCCGCTCACGAGCCGCCGAGGCCTCGTTCCCGCGACCGAGTACTACGAAAAGGGCCACCGCTTCGCGTTGCCCGACGAGCCGAAGGGACTCTTCGCCTTCGCGGGCTTGTGGAACGTGAACAAGGCGCCCGACCCCGAAACCGGCGAAGACCGGTGGATGGTGTCGTACACGATCGTGACCCAACCGGCGGCGCCGCATGTCGCTCTCATTCACGACCGGATGCCGCTCATCCTGCCTCGTGAGCTCTACGACGACTGGCTCGACCCGACCCGCACCGGCGACCAGGAACTGCTCGACGAAGCGGTCGCGGCGAGCCGGCCGCTAGGCAAGCGGCTGCAGGTCTCAGAGCTCTAGGCGGACCCCCTAGACTGACGGGAGCGAAGGGGAGTATCCCACCTCATCGCGGCCGTCATCACGGGTTCCAGCGCTGCAGCCCCGGTCGCGATCGCGAGCTACTCCGGTCTGCCGGAGAGCCGCGCGGGAGAGACGTTCGGGCCCTGCCCTGCACCCGAAAGGTTCCCGTTGGAATTCTCCATCCCGCTCTGGTTCGAGATCGGCACGTATGTCGTGCTCGCCCTCATCCTCGGCTTCGACATCGTGCTCGCGTTCCGGCGACCGCACATCCCCTCGACCCGCGAGTCGGCGCTGTGGATCTCGTTCTACGTCGTGTTGGCGCTGGTCTTCGCAGCGCTGATGTATGCCTTCGCGGGCGCCGAGCACGCCGGTCAGTTCATCGCGGGCTGGCTCACCGAGTACAGCCTGTCGATCGACAACCTGTTCGTGTTCCTGATCATCATGGCCAGGTTCTCGGTGCCCAGGAAATACCAGCAGGAACTGCTCATGGCGGGCATCATCATCGCCCTCGTGCTGCGCGGCATCTTCATCATCCTGGGCGCCGCACTCATCGAGAACTTCTCCTGGGTCTTCTACCTGTTCGGTCTGTTCCTCATCTACACGGCCGCGAACCAGGCGTTCACCGGCCACGACGATGAGGAGGAGACCGAGAACAAGCTGATCGCCTTCATGCGTCGGCGGATCGCCATCACCGAGCGGTTCGACGGAGCGAAACTGCGCACGGTCGTCGACGGTCGTCGGGTGTTCACCCCCGTCATCATCGTGCTCCTCGCGCTCGGCACGACCGACCTCGTCTTCGCCCTCGATTCGATCCCGGCGATCTTCGGCATCACCCAGGAGCCGTTCCTGGTGTTCACCGCCAACGTGTTCGCGCTGATGGGGCTGCGGCAGTTGTACTTCCTGCTCGGCGACCTCGTCGACAAGCTGGTGTACCTCAAGTTCGGCATCGCCTTCATCCTCGCCTTCATCGGCGTGAAGCTGTTCCTGCACGCTCTGCACGAGAACGAGTTGCCGTTCATCAACGGCGGCGAGCACGTCGACTGGGCGCCCGAGATCTCGACCTTCGTCTCTCTCGGTGTCATCGTCGGCGCAATGGCGGTCGCGGTGATCGCGAGCCTCATCAAGATTCGGTACGACCGCTCTCGGGGTATTGGCATCGACCACGACCGCATCGACGAGGAGCAGGGCGCCGAGTAACCGGTGCCCTCGCGCGGCGAGCAAAGGTGACGCTGCCGCACCCGTCCCGCTAGGGTGAAACCCTCTTTTGCTGGGGAGCGAGGAGGGGGTCGGCGATTGGGGAACGTCGGAGGGGGCGGGGCGCTGCCTCCGTTGAGCATCGAGTATGCGGGCGAGCGGCATGTCGTGCCGTCGGTTCCGGGGTTCTCGATCGGGCGCGCCGGGGATCTCGTGATCGACGACAACCCGCACCTGCATCGTCGCTTCCTGATGATTCGGGCAGAGCAGGGAATGTGGTGGATTCACAACGTCGGTTCCCATCTGACCGCGACCGTCTGCGATCGGGAGCGGACGCTACAGGCAGCACTGGCTCCGGGCGGTCGGATGCCGGTGCTCGCCGACATCCTCGATGTCATCTTCACCGCGGGGCGGACGGTGTATGACCTGACGCTCCTGACCCACAGCCGCGAGGTTGGGGCTCTCGACGAGACGGTGGTCGGCGACGGCGAGTTGACCGCGGGACATGTGTCGTTGAATCACGCCCAACGGCTGCTGCTGCTCGTACTCGCCGAAGACGCGCTACGGGGTACGGCCGCTGGCGGCTCGGGAGACATCCCCAGTTCGGCCGCCGCCGCGAAGCGCCTCGGCTGGACGGTGCCCGCCTTCACCCGACGTCTCGATCATCTCTGCCTGAAACTCGAGCGCGCCGGCGCACGTGGACTCCGAGCGGGAGGGGGTCGAGTCTCGACCCATCGGCGCCTCCGGCTTGTCGAGTACGCCATCACGACCCGGCTGATCTCTCGCGCAGATCTCGCGATACTCGACGCGCTACCGCGCTCGGGTCAGGACGCTCGCAACGGCTGATGGGCGGCGTTGCTGAGGCTGAAGGTCTCGGTCAGGCCGTCGGCGGTGGCGAACGTAACGACCGGTTCTCCATCGGCGCGAGCCAGCCGGATGGTTGCCGATCCCGCTCGGAGCTTCGCGATCAGCGTCGCTGCCCAGGCGATCGCCGGTTCGAGCAACTCGACCGGCGGTGGTTCCTCGCGCAGATCGTCGAGCAGCGCGATCTCGATACCCCGCGAGCGGGCTTCGCGGAGCGCCGCGGGCAGCGGGCCTGCTGCCAGCGACCGACCCCGGATTTGATCGCGGAGTTCCGCCTCGAGCAACCCGTGCTCAGGGCGCAACGCGACCGACCCGCCGCCGTCGGCGATCTGCGCCAGGGCCGGTCCTGCGAGGAGGCGCACCCGTTCGAGCTGGCGGCGACGTTCGTCGGCCGTGGAATCCCGCGCCTGCTCGGCGGCAATCCGTCGTTGTTCGGTTTCCTGAAACTCCGCGATCTGACGCGCCGTGCGGCGAAGCCAGAGTGCGAAGAAGCCTCCCGCGAAGTAGGTCGCGAGCTGGCGGTAGGTGAGATCGAAGCCGTGCCACCAGTCGCCCGTTGTGGTGAGGGTCCAGTGGATCGTCAGCAGCGACATCAGCACGAGGCCGATCGCGCCCCACCAGAACCGGCCTCGCAACGCGAGCATGAACATCAAGAAGGTGTCTGCCCCGAAGTTCCACGAACTCCAACCCGGCCAGCCGGAGGGGGAGAGGTGCCAGCAGATCGCGACGGTGCTGAACCCCACAACGCCCAGAGCCCAGCCGACGAGGGGGCCCGGGAGCGGATACCGCCACGGCAGAACGAGCAGGATCGCGGTCACGAGGATGAGCGCCAACGCGACCTTGCCCTCGAGTGTTTGCATCGGTGGTCCGCCAGCCCAAGCTGCGAGGGTCAGATAGGTGACGCAATACAGTCCTGCGAGAACCCACGCGCCCGGGCCGGTGAGGCCGAGGAGTCGACCGATGTCAACTCTCGCCACGCTCATGCCGCCGCCCGCCAGCCGAGCGAGACGCGGGTGCCTTCGCCGCGCTTCGAGACCACGACTCCCCACCCGCCCGGCACGGCGTGCATGCGGTCAAGGATGCTGACCGCGACGCCGAGGCGCCCGGGCCGAACGTCGGCTGGGTCAAAACCCCGACCGTCGTCGAGCACCGTCACTTCGATCTCGTCCTCGGTCACTCGCGCGTGCACGGCGCGCGACGCCGGTCCGGCGTGCTGGATGCTGTTGCGCAGAGCCTCGGCGGCGGCTTCGAGAACCGCCTGAGCGGCATCCGATCGGATGATCGTCTCGTGACCTGAAACATCGTGGCTGAACCGCGCGTCCGGCGCGAGGTCGGTGGTCAAGGCCTGCAGCCGCCACATCCACTCCGTGCCCGGAAGCTGAGCGTCGTCGTCGGCCCGTTCAACCGAGTCCAGTTCTGCCAGGGCGGTACGAGCCTCGATTTCGGCGCGTGCCGAACCGCGCGCCGAGGCGAGCAGCGCGACGAGCACACTGTCGTGCAAGAGCGCTTCGACCCGCGTGCGTTCTCGTGCGCGTGCCTCGGTCGTCGCCGCCACCCGGGTCTCGGTGATCGCCGAGTCGGCAGCGGTGTCGAGGGCCCGCCCGGCACGGTAGGTGGCGAGCGCGAGAGCGGTAAAGATGGCGTCGAAGAGGAGAGTGTGGAGCGCATCCTGGACGGCGAGGTCGGGAATCCAAATCGTCGAGGCGAGGTAGCGATTCGCGCCGAGGGCGACAATGCAGACGGCGACGTAGGGCCAGGTGATCGCGGGCCGCCAGGCAACGGCAGCCGATGCCGTGGCGATGACGGACACTCCGAACAGCCACGGGGCGCCTAGCTCGGTGGCGAGCTTTCCGCCGTCGAGGGCCGGGATCAGCGTCAGCAGGCCGACGAGATGACCGGTCGCGCAGACCCCCGCCAGAATGCGCAGAACCCGCACGGGTGCGACAGCCGAGAGGGCGCCGTTCACGATCGGGATGACGAAGACGCTCGCGGCGACCCCCCACGACCAGACGGGCGCCGACGCCTCGTGTTGGGCGAGGAAGCCTTGCAGCGCGAGCAGCGCGAAGATCGCCCCGCCGACGCCGAGGGCGAGCGACATGGTGCGGGTGACGCGATCGACGGCAGCTCCACTTCCGGCGCCCCGGACCTCGGAACTCACGAACCCGAGTCCGGCAGTGGCAGGAAGCCGTCTTCGATGGCGCGCTTGTAGAGATCGATCTTGGTGTCGGCGCTGCGCCCGATGCGGGCGTACTTGCTGCGGATGCGGCGCACGTAGTCCTCGACGGTTGGCACGGCGATCTTCATCGCGGCGGCGACGGATTGCGCCTTGAGCCCGGTCGCGAACAGGCGCAGCACCTGCTGCTCCTGAACACTCAACGCGGCCGCGTCCAGTCCCGGATCGGAGTCGATCGCCGCCGCCCACTCAGTCGACATCACGGCGCGACCGACGGCGGCCTGTTGGAGAGTCTCGACGAGCGTGGAGACCGGATCGGACTTGCGCACGATCCCGAGAATCGGGGTGGTGGCGACGAGGCGGAGCAGATACGGGCTCTCACCTGAGGTGTAGGCGATCACCGCTGCGCCGTGCTCGACGAGCCGCCCGACGTTGCCGATCGGCGACGAGCCATCGGCGAGGCGGAGGTCGAGTACGACGAGTCCGGCATCCGGATGTCGGACGAGCAGTTGGTCGACGGTCGGGGCCACGCCCGCGAAGGCGAGGCCCGGGATGCGGGTAACCGCCTCCCGGAGGGCGAGCGCGATGATCTCGTGATCGTCGATGAGGGCGACGCGGTTCGGGTCCATGCCATTCCCTGGTGGAGGACGTGCGTTCGGGTGGACCCACGTTAGCGGTAGGCGACCACCCCCCGCCGGGATGACGGAACGTTACGTACCCCCCGAATGGGTGCCAGGGAAAGTCGCGGCTTGGTCCCCAGGTCCCTCTTCCCAAAGATGGGCACCGGAAGGGGACCCCATTGCTGCCTGCATTGCGCATCGAGTACTGCGGAGAATGGCATGAGCTCCGGGCGGGAGAGGTCCTCACCATCGGTCGCGTCGCGGATCTCGTGATCGATGACAACCCGGAGCTCGACCCCCTTCTGCTCGAGATCTTCGACGAGAACGGCATGTGGTGGATCGCCAGCACGGCAGCGACCCGCACCATCCAGGTGAGCGACCCGAGCGGCAGGGTGTCGAGAGAGCTCGCTCCGGGCACCCGGGCGCCCCTCGTGTTCCACCCCGCTCATGTCGTCTTCGCGGCGGGGCCAACGACCTACGAGTTTGCCTTGCATGGTGACTTGCACTACTCGGCTGCCGCGACATCCGCCGAATTGCGACCCGACCGGGTCGAACTTCCACGCCTCACTGCTGCGCAGCGGCTTCTGCTCGTCGTGCTCTGCGAGCGGGCATTGCGCCGGCCGTCGAGAGGGCACGGCGACTTTCCGACCTCGGCGGAAGCGGCCGCTCGGCTCGGGTGGAGCCTCACGGCGTTCAACCGCAAGCTCGACAATGTTTGTGACCGGCTCGATCGCGCGGGCGTCGCCGGCCTGCGCGGCGGACGCGGCAATCTCGCCACGCGGCGGCGGGTGCGGCTGATCGAATTCGCGCTCGCGGCTCGTCTCGTGACTCACGAAGACCTCGGGTTACTCCCGGAACGGGCGATCACGCATGGGTAGTTCTCCCCATGCCCGTGGAGCTGCATCGTCGGTATCTTGGCAAACGCCGAGGCCCGAGCCGCGGCTGACGCGGAGCCAGCCGAAGGAGGGTCCCAGGGCGATGGGTGCCATTCGTGCGTATGCCTGGACTCTTCCCGGTGCAGCGGTTTCGGTTGAGGTGAGTGCCGCGAGCGATCGCGGCCACGTTCGCCGCATCAACGAAGACAGCTATCTCGCCATCCCCCCGGTCTTCCTCGTCGCCGACGGGATGGGCGGTCATTCGTTCGGCGACCGAGCGAGTCAAGCGACCGCGCGGGTATTCGCAACTCGTCTCGCTCACGACGAAGCGACAACGGTTTCTGAGGTTCTCGACGCGGTGCGCGAAGCCGACCGGGTGGTCCACGACATCGGCGACGACGAGCTCGCGGGTTCGACACTGGCCGGCATCGCCCTCGTGCGCGACCACGAATCGGGCGACCCGCGGTGGATGGTGTTCAATGTCGGCGACTCGCGGGTCTACCGCTTCGACGACGGACTCGAGCAGCTCTCGGTCGACCACTCGGCGGTTCAGGAGCTCCTCGACGACGGCACGATCGTCCCGGGTGAGGAGCGCGACCACCCTGACCGCAACATCGTCACCCGGGCAATCGGCGCCGGCGACGCCGAGCCCGACGTCTGGATTCTGCCGACCGGGGGCCGCGAGCGCTTCCTCGTGTGCTCCGACGGGCTGACCAAGGAGCTCGACGACGCGACAATCACCGAAGTGCTCTCTCGCGAGGATGGCGACCTGTCACCCGCCGACCGGCTGGTCAACGCAGCCCTCGCTGCGGGCGGACTCGACAACGTCACGGTCGTGGTGATCGACGCGGTTGTCGTCCACCAGGGCGACAACGACGATGACAGCTCGCCGATCCCTGCCCGCCTCGAAGAGACCCTCCCGCGGGCTTAGGAGCAACGTGCCCGATCATCGCTACCACCCGGCTGTTGACGGCTGGATCGTGCTGTGCCGCGAGGGGCTCCTGCTCGGTGTCGACCCGGCGACGAGCGAGGAGCGCATCGCGACGCTCTGGCCGCTGGTGCGCGACGGCGCCAGTTCTGCGGTCTTACTCGACGAGATGACACGGGGCGGGATCTCGGCCGCTCCGGGCTTCGCTCTCTTCGAGCAGTCCCCCGAATCGTGGCGCATCCTTGCGCGCGGCGCCGTGATCGTCGAGCTCTCCGGAACCGAGGAGCCGGCGATTGACGGCAGCCGCGCGACGGCCTGGGTCGAACGCGACGTGGCGGGGACATCAACGCTGCGCGGGCGGCCCGCCGGATCGCCGCCTACCGGTCAGGTGCGACCGATTTGCGTCGGAGTCGTGGCCGCCGACGGGTGGGAGGTCGGCGTCGAGACCCTCGACACCGCCGAGACCCCCCACACCCCCGACATCATCG
>NZ_JANMSQ010000150.1:0-4422 GCF_031389465.1 Pseudolysinimonas sp. | reverse complement strand
CGGGCCGCGCCGAGCGTGGCACCCTTGCGATCAACTCCGAGGTCGAGATCGTCGGCATCCGCCCGACGCAGAAGACCACGGTCACGGGTATCGAAATGTTCCACAAGCAGCTCGACGAGGCCTGGGCCGGCGAGAACTGTGGACTGCTGCTTCGCGGCACCAAGCGCGAGGATGTCGAGCGCGGCCAGGTCGTCGTCAAGCCGGGTTCGGTCACGCCGCACACCCAGTTCGAGGGCACCGCGTACATCCTGTCCAAGGACGAGGGTGGGCGTCACAACCCGTTCTACGCGAACTACCGTCCGCAGTTCTACTTCCGCACCACCGACGTCACCGGCGTCATCACGCTGCCCGCGGGCACCGAGATGGTCATGCCCGGCGACACCACCGACATGACGGTCGAGCTGATTCAGCCGATCGCCATGGAGGAGGGCCTCGGCTTCGCCATCCGTGAGGGTGGACGCACCGTGGGCGCCGGCAAGGTGACCAAGATCCTGAAGTAACACCCGCTGGTTGAGCAGCGCCCGTAGGGCGCGTGTCGAAACCAACACACGAAGGGGTCGGACCGCGAGGTTCGGCCCCTTCGTCGTTCCCCAGAGTCACGTCGTCGCGGACAGCGTGGACCCGAGGGGACGCTCCTGGTCGAACCCCGGCAGGATCAGGAACGTGCCGCTCGCTGTCGGAGTCGAGAAGGCACTGAGCGCATCCACCTCATCCAGCCGGTACTGAGTGGCGACGAACGTGCGGAGGTCTCGCTGAAAGCAGATGAACATGAGCCCGGTGTCGGCGGCGCCGTCGTCGAAGGCGTAGCCGCGGCGAAGCATCAGCTTCGAGCCGGTGAACGAAGGATGCGCCGCGCGCACATGCGCGTGTGCGTCGATCACGGGGTCGCCTTCGGGGGTGCGGGAGTTCAGGTCGACGTCGTCGTCGGGTTCGCCGCCCGAGAGCGGCGCGCCGTCGATGCGCCGCCTGCCGATGATTCGCTCCTGCTCCGCGATGGGAAGGCTCCGGAAGCCGTCGATGTCGAGGCGCAACCGCCGCACCACGCAGACGGTTCCCCCGGCGAGGGGCCCGTCGGCGAGCCAGACGTTCTCGTCGAGTTGCTCCTCGCCGTGTGGAACGACGATGCCATCGTGAAAACCCAACGGGTTGCGAACCCGCGTTCCGCTGCCCGGCCCGCGGAAGAGAGCCTGTTCCCAGCGCACAACCGCGCCGGGGATGTCGGCAGCGAGATCGAGAAGCACCGGGCGCAGCGCCCCCGGGTCACTGCCGTAGGCGGTGAGCAGAAGATCTCCACCGCGCCGCTCCGACGGGATGTCCGCGTCGCCGCGGAACTCCGGCAGATCCTCGGCGCCCGGAAGGGTCGGGTCGAGTATCGCCACGAGAGCGGGCCCGACGCCGACAGTGACGGTGAGATCGATCACCGCGTCGGGTTCCTCGCCGGTCGTCGCCTCGAGGATGCGCGCACCGAGCGTGCGCAGCCAGTCGGGCGCCGAGGCGGTGCGGTCGATGTCGAACACCATGAGGCGCCCGAATCGCTGCGGCGTGCCTGGCCGATCGATCCCCGCTTGAGTGCGGCCGCTCGCCTGGACCGAGTCGACGCCATCCTCATCGGTCGCCGCCTCGCGGCCGCTTCCCGACGAGAACACGGCCGACGCGCCGATGCCGGCTCCCGCTCCGACCGCTCCCGCGAGCAGCGCAACGAGGAGGTCACGGCGAGCCGGGCGGGCGCCGGAGGGTGGCGCGGACTCGCTCATCCGCCCGGCACCTTCACGGGTGGTGAGGCGAGCCGGGGAAGCACGTTGGGCAGTATACGGGGCAGGTCAGCTGAACCGGGTTGCCGACGGCAGCTGCTCGATCTTGGTCGTCGGCAGCGCTGAAATGCGCGACGAACGCTAGCGTAAGCGGATGACCCGCACGGTTCTCGCGCTCGTTGCCGAAGTAGTGCTCGTGATCGTCGTCGCCCTGCTGCTTGGCGCGGTGTGGCAATGGTTTCTGGTCGGCGATCTCGCGACCGGTCTCGTCGAGGGCGCGCGGCTGCTGTTCCTCTTCATGGACGTCGGCCTGGTGGCCTGGCTCGTCGTGCTGATCGTTCTGACGGTGCGCGGGCGCGCCCTGCCCGGCATCGGCCCAACGCTCCTCGCTGCGGTCGCCGCGGTCGTGCTGAACGCAATCGTCGTGCTCATTGTCGGGTTGGCCCAGGGCGGCTGGGCGCCGCTGTTCGTGCTCTTCGCGATCGAGGCCGGGATCGCGTTCCTGATCGCCGTGCTGGTCGTTGCGCCCATCATCCGGCGCCTGTTCCGCTCCGAGGTCACGCCCACGCCCGAGGGGCTTCCGCCCGGGGACTGAGTCGCGAAATTCACACGGGCGCACGTCCACCCGCCAGAATGGCTGTGCCAGGCGGGATGTGCTCGCCGGACCGGGAGGACAGCATGGGCATCGACGACATCGTGGACAAGGCCAAGGAGTTCGCGGGCGACGCGGTCGACAACACGAAGGAGTTCGTGGGGGACGCCGTCGACAACACGAAGGACTTCGTGGGAGACGTCGCCGACAAGGTGAAGGACACGACGCACGACCTCGCTTCGAAAGTCGCCGACGCGACCGACGAAGAGGAGCCCGCGGACGAGGGCACGACCCCGCCGCCGGCGGCGATGTAACACCGACCGATCGAGCGAGGGGAGCAGGAGATGCGGCCACTGGCCAAAACGCTGGTCACGATCTTGCTCACCCTCGCGATCGCCTACGTGCTCGCGACGGTCGTGCTGGCGATCCTCAACGGGCGTGATCTGATCTCGACGGCGATCCAGGATGCCTGGCTCGCCCTCTTCACGGGCGGAGCGGTCACGATCGGGCTGTTTCTGCTCTTCTTGCTGTTCGCGAACGTCGCAGGCCGTCGCCGTGGGAGCGGCTCGCAGTTCTGGATCAACGTCGGCGTGCTCGTCGTCGCGATCGTCATCGGAACGCTCACCACCCTCGCTGCCGGTGTCCTCGTCGGGGCGCTCTCTGCCGGATTCGCCTGGCTCTCGGTGCTCGGCTCGATCCTCGCAGCCGGCGAGCTCTTCGTCGGCGGTGTGATCGCCCTCGCCCTCACCCACTTCGCGATCTTCACACCCCGCGCGACCGAATTCGAGCCCTGAGCCGTTTCACCCGCGAACGGGGGTAGACCGAGATGTCTATCGTCCTTCTTGGGGCCTCACGCCCGGTCCCGAGGGCGGAATAAGCTGTGGTGCTCGCACGGGGGCCTTTCGCGTGCCCTGCTTACCCGGCACGTGCGAGAGCGTGAACCCGAATCCGTTGGAGAACCCATGACGCGCTCGCGCGTTTCTGTGCCTGCCGTTACGACGCGCAGACGCATTCGACGCGCGCTCGCAACGCTCGCTGCAACCGTGGTGCTGAGTTCGGCGATCGTCGTTGCCTCGGTGGCGCCCCCGGCCGCTGCGCTGTCCGGTCACGTCCAGGGAACGGTGTTCCGGGACTTCATCCAGAACGGCGTTTACGACTCGACGCCCGTGAACGGAGTGACCGACGCGCCCCTAGCCGGCGTCACAGTGACCGCCTACAACGGCGCTGGCACCGCGGTCGGGTCGGCGGTGACGACGGCGGCAGGGATCTACGACATCACGATCGCTCCCGCGCTCCCCGACGGCACTCCGCTGCGGATCGAGTTCACGGGGTATCCAGCAGGCTTCGTCGACTCGTTCAACGGCACGGCGAACGCAACGAGCGTGCAGTTCCGGACGGTTGGCGCGACCGGTGTGGACTTCGCACTGCACAAGACGACCGACTACTCGCGCGGCACCTCGACACCGCTGCTCACCGCGATCCAGGTCAACGGGTCACCCGACCTCGACTACGGCAGTACGGCAGCCGCGAATGCGATGGAGACGGCGATCCGCACGAGTACGGCGATCTCCGTGGTCTTGCCGACTAATGCGACGCGCACCGTCACCGTTCCCTCAACAGTCGCGAGCTCGATCGCGACCTTCGGCGAGGTCGGGGCGATCTGGGGGCTCACCGTAGAGTCGCTCGGTCCGGTCGCCGGAGGCGAGCGCTTCTACGTTTACGCGTCGGCGGTGCTGCGCCGTCACTCGGGAACGGGTGAGACGGCCTCGGCATTGCGCGGGATCGATGGGTTGTATCGCCTGGATGTCACGGTCGCGAGCAACGGCACGGTGACGCGCAACGCCCTGGTCGGCTACGACCTCACCTCGGGATCCTCCAACTACGGAACGGTGACCCGAGATCTGACTGACCTCCAGACGGCGGGTGGTGTGCAGTCGCTCGACAGCGCCGCCTACCCCGAGGTCGGCAAGGTCGGCATCGGCGGCATCCAGTACCACGACGGGAAACTCTATGTCGTGAATCTCAACGACCGCGACATCTGGGTATACGACGTCGCGGGCTTCGGGGCGGGCCCGGCAT
>NZ_JANMSQ010000144.1:0-3228 GCF_031389465.1 Pseudolysinimonas sp. | reverse complement strand
CGTATCCGCATGGTCTTCTTCCCTGCCGCCGTTCGCGAGGCCGACGCTGACGTCAACCTGTGACCTGACCCGAGTTTACGAACACCTAGCATCTTGACCTGAACCACCGAAGTTCCCTGATCGGCCGCGACTGAGGAGCGGCTACCTCGAGCCAACACGAGGTGCGCTCAACGTACACGGGACGACCTGTCTACCGCTAGAGGGGATCGTCTCACGCGGACGACCGCCGAAAATGCGGGTTCCGATCGGTATTCCGATCGAGTGCCCCTGGAGAGACTCGAACTCCCAACCGTTTCCTTAGGACGGAACTGCTCTTCCATTGAGCTACAGAGGCTGACCGCCCGATTCTACGGGCGAGGCGCTCAGCCAGGCGGGGCGTAGAGGTAGTAGAAGGCACCCGCAGGAGCAATGCGCTGGCTGTAGCCGTGGTCGACGGAGTAGTTGTACTCCTCGACGACGACGCTGCCGTCGGAGAGAATGCCCGACACGTAGGCGACGTGGTTGCCGCCCGCGGTCCAGGCGACAGCGCCAACCTGCGGCGTGCTGCCGGTGGGCCAACCCTTGTTGACCCAATGGTTCTTCCACGAGTAGGCGCTGCCCTGGGCGAGGTTCGACCAGACCCAGCGGAACGGGGCCGAGGTGGAGCCGGCATCCCGATTCAGGCGCCAGGCGACGAAGTCGACGCATTCGCGGTAGTAGTAGTTGAGCGGCGAGAGACCGCCACCCTGCGGCCGGCTGAGCTGATCCGGCCACGGGTAGTCGTCGCCGAGGGCGCGGGCGCCGGAGTTCATATAGGCGGCGAGGTTCTGCTGCCGGATCGCGTCGGCGTACATCTTGCGTAGATCGGCAGCGTTGGTCACCCCGTAGGAGTCGCGGATGCTGGCCGACAGATCGGTCGTCGCCGCGGTGATCTCGACCGCCTGCGCGTCGAGTGGTTCCGCGTTCTGGGCGAGGCCGTTCTGGTCGGCGAAGGCAGGCAGGGTGAGCGAGGCAAAGAGTCCGACGACGACCGCCATCACGCCGGCGCTGCTGAGTTTGCGACGCAAGCCGCCGGGAGCCGGCTTCGCGAGGGTGCTGCGCACGACATCCCGAGGGTGGGTGCGTTTGCTGTTCTTTGCCGGACGGGTGCGGGCCACCGCGGTGCGGGCGCCCGGTGGGAGCTCGGTCGCACGGTAGGCGCCGGCCTCCCGCATTTCGCGCCGCGACGAGAAGCCAGGGGCCTCGCTGCTGGCGATCGCCGACTCGCCAGAACTTTCGGGGAGGGCTGACGGCTGAGCGAGCGAGGAGCGCGAATCCGCATCCAGCTCGCCGAAGAGTCCCTTCAATGGATCAGGGAACTCGCTATCCGTCAAGATATTGCCTCCGGGTCAGCGACCTTTCGACCATACGCGAACGATCCTGAGAAGTCACGGTGAGATAACGGACCTCACGCTGCGGGCGCGAGGAACTCCTCCCATTGCGGTTGGGCGCGTTCAACCCCACGCACGAGCCAGGCGGTGCCGTGCGGAGCACGCGGGATGGTGCGCAGCGACCAGCCCATCTCCTGTGGAGTTCGGTCACCTTTCACGTTGTTGCAGCGCAGGCAGCACGCCACCAGGTTCTCCCAGGTGTCGGCGCCGCCCCGCGAGCGCGGCATCACGTGATCGATCGTCGAGGCACCGGCCGCGCAGTACGCACAGCGTTGCCCGTCGCGGCGCAGCACCCCGCGGCGCGACACGGGAACGTTTCGTCCCGAAGGCACTTTCACGTAGCGGCGCAGGATGACGACCGACGGCCGATCCCACTGCCCCGAGGTGCCGATCACCGGGTGTTCGGCGTCGCTGGCGATGATCGCGGCCTTGCCCGTGAGTACGAGCACGAGCGCTCGCTTGAACGACACGACGGCGAGCGGCTCGTAGCCGGCATTGAGTACCAGTGTGCGCACGACGGAATCTCCTCTCGAAGGCGCCTGCACGGCTTGCAGGCATTCGATTCCCCGGCTATCGAGGATCAGGAGGAACAAAAGGGCGCCGTCGCGAACGACAGCGCCCTACACGACCGGAACGTGACAGTGCACGACCGGACGAATGCTGCGCCGTATCCGAAACAGCGCGCGCGCATCCTTGGTGGGGATGCTGCCCGCGTGACGCATACGACTCTCCTAGATCCTCAAGTGACCGAGGGTTCCAGGGTAGCCCGGGAATCCAATCGCGTCGGTTACGGCACGGTGAAGATTCGCGAGGCGCCCGGTCAGATGCCGACGCGCACGAACCAGTAGTTGCCCCACGGCTTGCTGATCTTCACTCCCGTGGCAGGAGTCGACGCGTGGATCATCGTGCCGTTGCCGAGGTAGATGCCGACGTGGCCGCCACCATCGGTGAAGACGAGGTCGCCCGCCATCGCCGCTTCGGGGGCGATGGCCGTCATCCGACCCTGTGCGCTCGAGGAGTGCGGCAGGGAGATGCCCACATGAGCGAAGACGAACTGGGTGAACCCCGAGCAGTCGAATCCTGCGGGCGATGCACCGCCGTAGACGTAGGGGGAGCCGAGGTACTGCATCGCGATCGAGACGATCGTGTTGGGGTCATACCCGGGGTACGGCGGGTTGGCGAGCAAGTCGCGCACGCTCGGGCCGCTGTACGACGCGTAGCGCGCCGCCTGGGCGATCCGTGCCATCTCGGCAGCTGACGTTGCACCGTAGGCGTCGCGACTGGCTACCATCGCAGGCTCGACCGCGGCCGCGACCTCAAGGTTCTGAGCCCCGACGCTCAGCGCGGTGCTGAACTCAGCGGTCTCGGAGTCGGTTGAGCGGTACGCGTATGCGGGCAGTGCGACCGTCGCGAAGATCGACGGCACGGCGACGCCCATCACGAGCAGCGGCAGCACCCGAAGGCGCGGGCGTCGGAACGCCGAGCCAGACGTGGACAGGGATTCGGCTTCGGTCGGGTTGGGGGAAAGGCGACCGGGGGTAGCGCTAGAGAACAATGAGAGACTCCCGCACCGCACCGCGCTCTCGAGCGGCCCCATCCTTGTCGTATGTCACGTCGCGCGGCAGAGGATGGGAAGTGAGGCGCCCTGCAGCGCGGCCTCCGACCGGCTTGCGTGGCCGAGAGGACCCGTTGACTATACGTGACGTACCTGGGGCCGCAACTCAGCTCGCGACGTAAACGTGCACGGCGACCTCGGGAGGCAATTCGAGCCCCTCGCCGAAGCCATCAACCCGCACCAGCACGTAGCCGCCCGCCGACG
>NZ_JANMSQ010000079.1:0-17745 GCF_031389465.1 Pseudolysinimonas sp. | reverse complement strand
CCGTCGTCGTCGTAGCCGACGGTCCCGCTGATCTGGCCGAATGGCTGCTCGACCGGGAGGTAAAGCCACGGGGTCGTCTCGCCGCTCTCGACCTCGAACACTGTGCGGTCATCCCAGGTGAGGGCGTCGACGTAGAACGCGGAGACGAGAGTCGGCAGGTCGTCAGACGCGTTGCTTGTGTCGGCGTAGATCGCGTACTCGCCCGGAGGTACCGCGGAGAACGAGAAGGAGCCATCGGCCTCGGTCACGATGTGCTCGGCGACGGGCTCGGCGTCGGGGCCGTCCTCGTCACGGTAGAGCTGCACCACCGCCCCGACCACACCGACGAGCGGGCCGCCCGGTTCGAGTCGGACGATGACCTTTCCCTTGACTCGTCCGCCCATCACGACACTCGCCGTGATCCCCGTCACGTGCTCCCCATCCCCGACGGTGATCGTGTCACCTGCGGGACTGGACCAGCACGAGGCGATGAGGTCGGAGAGCGGTCGTGGCTCGAAACACAGCGTGTACTCGCCGGGACCGGGCAAGACAATCGTGAATTCGCCGGATTGGGGGTAGTAGTGGGGAGGTGCCGCGACCTCGGCACAATCTCCGCCATCCACCGGACACGCGATCACGTCGAGCCAAGTCTCTAAGCCGTCCCCCTCAGTCGTCAGCACGCGCCCGCTGATCGTCGAGGCATCGCCGTACCCGCCCGTGAAGAGAGGGAGGTCGAGTTGAATGCTTGTGCCCGTGAAGACGATCGGCTCGGCTTCCTCAGGCACCAGCGTGCCCGGCAGGTAGTAGTGCTTTGCGATGCTCGGGTCGGTGCCCTGGTAGCTGAGGCGCAGGAGGAACTCGTCCGGACCCCAAGGCGTGAGCGAAAAGGTGCCGTCGTTGTCGAGCGCGAGCTCCTCGTCGTACCAGCCGGAGTCGGTGAACATCGCAATCCGCACGTTCGCATCGATCGGGCTGCCGTCCGGCATGGTGACCCGGCCTGAGATCGTTGCGGCGGCGGCGGCGGCGGCAGCGGCGGCGGGCGGCGACGCCACGGGAACGGCGGATATCCCGAGCGCGAACGTGAGCACCAGGGCAACCAGCCTCACAGCATCCCGCGGCCGACTTCGTTGTCTCTCAGCCACAGATCACGCCGTTCTGGACGTTCATCGACAGTGAAGGTGGGCCACCGAGCAGGATGAGGCCGTTGGCGCGTACGTCGAAGATGTCGTCGACAACGGGGGCCTGGACACAATCTTGGCGTGACAGATACAGCGGGCCTCCGAAGTAGCCCGCCGCCGGGCCACCCGCGAGAGCGTCAGGGAAGTTCAGACCGGTGGCCAGAAAGGCGAGGTCAGCGTCGGTGTAGAACTGCTGGCTGATGGCGATCGCTGTGCCGAAGCGGTCGGAGCCCGTGAGCCGGGTCACCCCGTACGAACCGAACAAGGTTTGCAGCCGCGCGTAGATCCCGGCTGACACAGAGGGGGTGCCTCCGATGACGTAGACCTGGCTCACCCCGAGGTCCGCCAGGATGTCCTCCGTCGCCTGGTCGAGTGTGGAGGCACCGCCGTTGACCAGGATGATCGGCGCGCCGAGCATCCCGGCCGGTGGGCCCGCGGCGAGCGCATCCGGGTAGTTCAAACCTGTCGCGATGAAGGCGACGTCGGCCCCGTCCGCGTAGGTGTCCTCGGCGATCTCGCGCGACGTACCGAACCGGTTGAGTCCGGTAATGCGGTCGACTTCAGGATTGAAACTGAGATCGTCGAGCAGAGCCTCGACGCTCGAGTTGATGGAGGGTTCCCCGCCGACCAGAACGATCCGTTGGGGGCGAAGGCGTTCGAGTTCTGCTTCGACGACGGGCGGCAATGACCAGGGAAACGTCAGGAGCACGACCCCTTCATTGTGAATCGCAGCCGGTCCTGCGGCGAGCGCGTCGGGGTAGTTGAGCCCATTCGCCAGGTACACGACAGGAATACCCTCGGCCGGCACGTCATCGGGCCCAAAGATCAACTGAGAAACCTCGACCGACGTACCGAACCGGTCGGTCCCCGTCACTCGACCCACTCGAATCGACCGCCCTTCAAGCGCGAAATCGAGGTCGATTGCCGAGCCAGCAGTGACTTCGATCGGGTCGGCCTCCCACGCGAACCGCGAATCTTCCCAGTACTCAGAGTTCAGCTGGACTAGCTCCGAGAACCCGTTGGTCACGCCAGATGCATCGATCCGCACGACGTACGTTCCGGGTGCGATCGAGTGAAACTCGAACTGGCCCGCGTAGGTCAGGTCCGTCGCGACAAGCTCGAAGCGACCCGCATCGTCCAGCCACAACTGCGCTTCGGCCCCCGTGGCATTCTGGAGCCCGCTGGATTGATACGTGACGTTCCCCGTGATCTGGCCGCCCGGTTCAAGGATGAGATCAATGCCGGTCGCACTCTCGTTGTAGTCCAGAACGATCTCGTCGACGTCACCGTCTGACCAGCAGGTCGTGAGGGTGTTGTCCGCGCCGCCGCTGCAGACCGTGTAGGGCTCGTTGGCGTAGAGGTTGGTAATCCGGTAGGTCCCGTCAGGACTTGTGCCGCCAAAGACCGACTCTCCGTTCGCCCGAGTCGCCCTCGCGCCGGAACCAGATGCCACAGACAGTGACCCGTCCTCGTTGCGAAGGTAGATCGTGCCCGAAATCGTCGGATAACCGGTCACCTGGGCGTCATACGTCGTTACTTGAGCCGACGCGACCGTCAATGGGGTCGCACTCTCGTAGTCAGGCGTGTCGCCCGAGTACTCAGGGATCCACAGTGTTTCGTTCCTCGAGAAATCGAACGGCTGTGCAAACCCGATGACGTACGACCCAGGTGGCAAGGCATCAGTGGTGTAGGTGTCGGTGGCCGCATCGAATGCATTGACAGCGGTCGAGAGCTTGAAGCTCCCTGGGCCGGTCGTGAAAACCGAGATTTGCGCAGTCGAAATCTGGCCGAAGATGCCCGCCAAGGATCCTGAGATTCTTCCTCCCGCCATGAGTGGCACCGTCGCCATGTCTACCGTGGTGCCGTCGCCCACGAGTACATCCGCTCCCAACGAGGGATCCGCGGGAGCCGAAGGCCAAGCAAAACTTGCTACGTCCGCGCTTGGGCCGTCATACAGAAACATCAGGCGGTAGCTGTTTGGCGGCAGGTTGGAGAACGTGAACACGCCACCAGATGCCGAATTGGTCGTGAGGTTGCGGTAAAGCCCGGACACGGAAGAGCGGTAGAGGTAGACCCTGACCGACCCGTCGAGCGTCGATCCATCGGGCATCGTGACGATCCCAGTCAGGGTCGCAGTAGACGCTGCCTGCGCCGCAGACAGTGGCGCCGCAAACGAAAGCGCGGCAACGAGTGCTGTCAACACGATCGTGCTGAAAGTGCGGCGGAGTCTCATCGCTCACCTTTCCCTGATTTCCGCACACTTTAGCGGGTGTGACCATCGCTCAGGTGCCGCACTCGAGGCACCTGAGCGATGGTCCTTCCGGGTACGGCATTCTTGGGGCTGCCACCACACTCAGAGGCTGGCGTCAACACCTCGGGTGCAAGACGTTGTGCGCGACTGAAAGAGGATCGAGCATCCCTCAGGCGCACTCCCTGCGAACGACCTCCACGCGTCGAGCATCCCGTGGTCCCGCCCGTTACGATGGAGGGGTCCGAATCCTCTCGGGACGACGCTCTGTTCGGCCCGATTCGCAGCACGGACAACGAGGCTGACACGAGCGGAATGGCTCGCTTCGGCGGAAAAGAGGTACTGGCGTGTCAGACGTCCTGATCGACCGTCCGGAGCTCAACGACCTCGGAAACTACGAGTTCGGTTGGTCCGACTCCGACGCCGCCGGCGCTTCCGCCCGACGCGGTGTCTCCGACGAGGTGGTGACCGACATCTCGCGGCTCAAGAGCGAGCCCGAGTGGATGCTCAAGAACCGCCTCAAGGCGCTCAAGATCTTCGGCATGAAGCCGATGCCGACCTGGGGCGCCGACCTTTCGGGCATCGACTTCGACAACATCAAATACTTTGTGCGCTCGACCGAGAAGCAGGCCCAGACCTGGGAAGACCTGCCCGACGACATCAAGAACACCTACGAGCGGCTCGGCATCCCCGAGGCGGAGCGGTCTCGGCTGGTGTCGGGCGTCGCCGCGCAGTACGAGTCCGAGGTCGTCTTCCACTCGATCCAGAAGGACCTTGAGGAGCAGGGCGTGCTGTTTCTCGACACCGACACCGCGCTCAAGGAGCACCCGGAGATCTTCCAGGAGTACTTCGGCACGGTCATTCCTTCCGGCGATAACAAGTTCGCCGCGCTCAACACCGCCGTCTGGTCGGGCGGCTCGTTCGTCTACGTGCCCAAGGGCGTACACGTCGAGATCCCGCTGCAGGCCTACTTCCGCATCAACACCGAGAACATGGGGCAGTTCGAGCGCACGCTGATCATTGCCGACGAGGGCTCGTACGTTCACTACATCGAGGGCTGCACCGCGCCGATCTACAAGTCGGATTCGCTGCACTCCGCCGTCGTCGAGATCATCGTGAAGAAGAACGCCCGGGTGCGGTACACGACGATCCAGAACTGGTCGAACAACGTCTACAACCTCGTCACCAAGCGCGCGATTGCGCACGAGGGCGCGACGATGGAGTGGATCGACGGCAACATCGGCTCCAAGGTCACGATGAAGTACCCGTCGATCTACCTGGTGGGGGAGCACGCCAAGGGCGAGACCCTGTCGGTGGCGTTCGCCGGCCCCGGGCAGCATCAGGATGCCGGCGCCAAGATGATCCACCTCGCGCCGTACACGACATCCTCGATCGTCTCGAAGTCGATCGCGCGCGGCGGGGGTCGCGCCGGTTACCGCGGCGAGGTGCGCGTGGGTGAGAACGCTCACCATTCGGCGAACACGGTGCGATGCGACGCGCTGCTCGTCGACTCGATCTCGCGCAGCGACACCTATCCGGCGATTGACATCCGCGTCGATGACGTGCAACTCGGCCACGAAGCGACGGTGTCGAGGGTCAGCGAAGAGCAGCTGTTCTATCTCATGTCGCGCGGTATGGCCGAAGACGAGGCGATGGCGATGATCGTTCGCGGTTTCATCGAGCCGATCGCCCGCGAACTCCCGATGGAGTACGCCCTGGAACTCAACAAGCTCATCGAGATGAGCATGGAAGGCAGTGTCGGCTAGTGGCCGCAGCTACCGAGGCCGCTGAGCGGCTGGGAATCGTCGCGCATACCGATGGTCCCGTCATCCCGGTCCAGACGCGCTCCGAGCGCTTCACGTCGACCGAGCACGCCGCATTCCCGCCGGTGGAGGGCTGGGAGGCGGAATGGAAGCTCACACCCGTCGCCAAAATCCGCGATCTCATCGACGGCGAGCTCGACGGGTTGCCCTACCCGATCCAGTACCCGGATGTCGCGGGCACGACCGTCGAGTGGATCGACCGCGACGATGCCCGCATCGGCTCCGCCGGCATTCCGGAGGAGCGCGCCGCCGCAAACGGCTGGACCAGTTTCGAGAAGGCCCTTCGCATTGCGATCGAGGGTGAGCCCGACGCGCTTACGGTGACCCGAGCGGCGATGGGTTCGGCCCCTCGTGCCGCTCACGTGCTCGTCGAGGCTGCGCCGCAGTCGAAGGGCGTCGTCGTGCTCGACAGCCGGGGAAGTGCCGCGGTGAGTGAGAACGTCGAGATTGTCGTCGGCGAGAGTGCTGACCTCACGCTCGTCAGTCTTCAAGAATGGGATGACGACGCCCGACACCTCGCGAGTCACTTCGCGACGATCGGCAAGGACGCCAAGCTCACCCACATCGTCGTCTCGCTCGGCGGTGCGATCGTGCGCGTCAACCCGTCGGCTCACCTCGCCGGCGAAGGCTCCGACGCCGAGCTGCTCGGTGTCTACTTTGCGGATGCCGGCCAGCACCTCGAACAGCGGGTTTACGTGCACCACGATGCGCCGCACACCCGCAGCCGAGTGACCTACAAGGGAGCGCTCAACGGCGAGGGGGCACGCACGGTCTGGGTCGGCGACGTGCTCATCGGTCCGCGCGCGGTCGGCACCGACACCTACGAGCAGAACCGCAACCTCGTGCTCTCCGAAGGAACGCGGGCGGACAGCATCCCGAACCTCGAGATTCAGACCGGCGACATCGTCGGTGCGGGCCACGCGAGTGCGACCGGCCGGTTCGACGACGAGCACCTGTTCTACCTGCAGTCCCGCGGCATTCCTGAGGCTGAAGCCCGACGGCTCGTCGTACTCGGCTTTCTCATCGAGGTGGTACAACGTATCCCCGAGCCCGTGCTGCAGGCGCGACTGATCGCGGCACTCGTCGCCGAGCTTGAAGGAGCCGCGTGAGCACGAAAGTCTGCGCCCTCGGCGACCTCTCGGTGTCGACCGCGAAGAAGGTCGTCGTCGACGGCATCCCGATCGCTGTCGTCATGGATTCGGCCGGTGCGGTGCACGCGCTCGGCGACACCTGTACGCACGGCGACATCTCGCTGTCGGAGGGGTTCGTCGAAGACGACACCCTCGAGTGCTGGGCCCACGGCTCGAAGTTCGAGCTCGTCACCGGCAAGCCGCTCACCCTCCCGGCCTACGAGCCGGTCCCCGTCTTTGCGGTCGAGATCATCGACGGCGACATCTACATCGGAGAGAAGATCTCATGACCACCCTCAAAATCACCGACCTGCACGTTTCGATCGAGGCAGACGGAGTGCGGAAGCCCATCCTCAAGGGCGTCGATCTCACGGTCAACCAGGGGGAGATCCACGCCGTCATGGGCCCCAACGGGTCGGGCAAGTCCACGCTCGCGTACACGATCGCCGGGCACCCGCGATACCTGGTTGACAGTGGCTCGATCGAACTCGACGGCGAAGACGTGCTGGCGATGACTGTCGACCAGCGCGCCCGTGCGGGCCTCTTCCTCGCGATGCAGTACCCGGTCGAGATTCCCGGGGTGACGGTGGCCAACTTCCTGCGCACCGCGAAGACCGCGATCGATGGGGAGGCACCCGCCATCCGCGCCTGGGGTCCGACGCTCAAGAAGGCGATGACCGACCTCAAGATGGATCCGACCTTCGCCGCACGCAACGTGAACGAGGGCTTCTCGGGCGGCGAAAAGAAGCGCCACGAGATCGTGCAGCTCGAGCTGCTCAAGCCCCGGTTCGCGGTTCTCGATGAGACTGACTCCGGCCTCGACGTCGATGCGCTCAAGGTCGTCTCGGAGGGTGTCAACCGCGCCCACGCGGACACGGGCCTCGGCATCCTGTTGATCACGCACTACACGCGCATCCTGCGGTACATCCAGCCCGACTTCGTGCACGTCTTCGTCGACGGCAAAGTCGCCGAAGAGGGCGGCCCGGAACTCGCCGATCGGCTCGAGAGCGAAGGCTACGACCGCTACCTCACCGCGACGGCATAGCCTTTTCTTCGAAAGGACGCGAACCGATGCCCATTGCTCTCGAACCGAAACTCTTCACCGAGGTAGAAGAGGGGCTCAAGGACGTCATCGATCCCGAACTGGGCGTCAATATCGTCGATCTCGGGCTGATCTACGACCTCACCTGGGACGACGAGAACGACGCGCTCATCATTTCGATGACCCTCACGTCGGCCGGGTGCCCGTTGACCGACGTGATCGAGGAACAGACCGCCCAGTCGCTCGACGGCATTGTCGACCGTTTTCGCATCAATTGGGTCTGGATGCCGCCGTGGGGACCCGAGCGCATCACCGATGACGGCCGCGACATGATGCGAGCGCTCGGCTTCAGCATCTGACGACAAAGTCCTCTGACCCCTCTTCTGAGGGCCCCCTGACGGGGTCGCGCGTATCCAGCGGCACGCAGATAGCCTGAGAAGGTGTCAGGGGGAGACCGGGCCACAGCTGGTCCACGAAAGCGCGGACGGGTCGCGTCGGGAATCCTCTCTGCCCAGTTGCTCATTTCGGCGCCTCTGCTCGTTGTGGCCGTCGGGCTGCTCTTCGTGGATGCGACTGTCTTTTCGTCACCCGTCGGGTTCGGTATCGTTGCCGGCTTCTTCGCGCTTACTGCCGTCGCGGCGCTCGTTCCCTGGGACTCGATCCATCGTCGGTGGGGGACCGTTCTGCCCTTCGCGAATATCGCCGGAATCCTCGTGCTCCGCGAGTTCGACCCTCAGACGGGAGTTGGACTCCTCGTCGTTTTGCCGATCATCTGGATCGCGCGGACGTTCGGGGCGACGCTGACAATCGTCGGCGTCACCGGCACGATCCTGGCGATGTGGGGCACCCGCCTCATGCGTGGAACATCGATCACCTGGAGCGACTTCGCCACCTTCATCGTCGTCCCGGTGCTGATCGCGTTCGTCGCGGGTGCAATCTACGTGTCGTCGGCGCGCGGTCGCGCGCAGGCAAAGCTGCTGCGTCAGCACTCGAGCATGGTGCAGGGTGCGCTGGAAAAAGTGAGTCGGCAGGAGGGCGTGCTCAACGAACTCCTCAACGCTGTCGACTTCGGTGTGATCGCCTTCGACCGCACCGGTTCCGTGACTTTCGTGAACCGCGCGCATCGCCAGTACCTCACAGACTTCGGAACACCCGCCGACTCCGTCGTTCACCCGATCGTTTACCAGGCGGACGGGGTGACGACCTACAGCGAAGGCGATCGTCCGCTCACCCGCGCGCTCAACGGGCAGGCGTTCGACAACCTCATCATCTGGGTGGGAGAGCCCGGCGAGCGCCGAGCAGCCCACTCCGTCAGTTCCCGCATCCTGTACGACTGCGAGGGCGAGTACGACGGCGGCGTGATCGTCTTGAACGACATCACGAAGGAGCTCGAAGCGATCCGCGCCCGTGACGACCTCATCGGCTCCGTCTCTCACGAACTCCGTTCGCCGCTCACTTCGATCTTGGGCTACCTGGATCTCGCGCGCGACGACGAACACCTGGATGACGAGACACGTCGCATGATCGAGGTCGCCTACGCCAACTCCGAGCGGCTCCTGGTGATCGTCACCGACCTGTTGAGCGCCGCGAGCGACGCCGACAAGCAGCTCGCGATGTCGTTCACGGCGGGCGACCTCGCTCAGATCGCCCGCGACTCCGTCGAAGCGCACCAGGTGATGGCCGAGGAGCGCGAAGTGGAGTTGGTGATCGAGGGCGAGGATTCCGCGATCGCCTCCATCGATCCGATGCGGATGCGCCAAGTGATCGACAACTTGATCACGAACGCGATCAAGTACAACCGCGAGTGGGGATCGGTCACGGTCGCGGTGGCTGCCGAACCTGGGGCAGGGGGAGTTAGCCTCGAAGTGCGCGACACCGGCCAGGGCATCCCCGACGCCGATCTTCCGCGGATCTTCGACCGCTTCTATCGAACCAAGTCGGCGAAGTCTTCGACGACCGTCGGCACCGGGCTCGGGCTGAGCATCACCCGCGAGATCATCCATCGCCACGGCGGCCACCTCACGGTCACCAGCGAGTTGGGGATCGGGACCACCTTCCGAGTGACGGTACCCACCGAGCGTGAGGCTTCCGCCAGCACGGGTGCGCGGAATGTGGCCGCGTGAGCGTCCTCGACACGACGACCCTGTTTCTGGTGGGGGGACTCGTCATCGTCGGGTGTGGAGTCACCTTCCTGCTCGAAACCCTGCTCAGGCACAACGACGCTGTCGGGCGAATGTGGAGCGTCTTCTATCTCGGTGCGATGTTCACGCTGTTCGCCTACGCCGTCGTGTCGCTCGACCCCTCGACATGGTGGGCGGGTCCGGCCGCGAATGGCGCCTACGTCACCGCTCTGGGCTTCATCTGGGTGGGTGCCCGCCTAGCCAACGGGCGTCGGTCTCTCGTCTTCGTTCCTGTGGCGGTGGGCGCGCTGGTGACCGTGACGGCACTCGTTCCGGGTGAAACCGGCGGCCAGTGGGCAGGTGCCGTTGAAATGTTCCTCGGCGTGGCGACCGTGACGATTCTCTCGGCTATCGAGTTCGCGCGGGGTGATCTCCCACGCCTGCTGGCCTCTCGCGTGATCACGGTGCTGACAGGTGGGATCGGGCTGTACTATTTGGGCCGCGCCCTCATGATCGCGCTGCTCGGGCCGGATCACGAGGTGTTCCTCGCGTACTTCGGTTCCGAGGCCTCGACTCTCATCGAGATCGGCTTTGCGGTGATCGGAACGATCATGCTGTCGTCGATTCAAAATGACCGGTTCGCCCAGCTCAACGAAGACGAGGTCGAGGCGGGCGCGCGGTTACGGATCGACGGGATCATGAGCGCCCGGCAGTTTCGCCAACTCGCTGAGACGTGGTTGCTTCGCGCCATTCGGGAACGCACGACGCTCGTGCTCCTCCTCATCGACGTCGCCGACCTAGAAGCCATCAACACGGCGTTCGGCCGCGCAGCCGGCGATGCGGCGATCCGCACGACCGGGCGGATCGCGCTCACGCAAGCGCCGACGGCCTCGCTGGTCGGGCACCTCTCGCCGCGGCGCTTCGGCGTGTTGTTCGAACTCCCGGCCAACGATTCGGTCGAAACGATCGCTCATCGGATCGGCGAGGGGGTACTCGGTGCGGCGATCGACGACCGAGACCGGTTCCGCGCGTCGACTTACCGGGGGATCGCGACGACTCGCACGAGCGGAGCGCGCTACGGCGACCTGCTCGTCGCCGCGACGGAAGCGGTGACGCTCGAAGTAAAGCTCGCTCTGGAGCACGAACGTGACGACGTCGCGCGCGAATCCTGAGCCAAACCTGACACGAAACTGATCGAGACTTTCCCTTCGCCCGGAAGACTGGCGAGGGGACGGTGGCACGATGCCGCCGGATGACACAACGGGACGGTTGCATGCGCTACGAGCACATCGACGTCAGCCGAATCACCAGGCTGGCGGACGAGCTCACGAACGACGCATCAGCCTGTCTGCGTTTCATCGATGACTACATCAGCGCCTGGGAACATCGTCAGGCTCGCGTCGCCACCGCGGTTGACCGAGTTGTGATCGACGACGCCCTCGCCGCGCTGCTCAGTCTCTCCACCTCGAGCGCGATGCTCGGTGCCCAAGGTCTCAGCCTCGCCGCTCGCGCTCTCTACGCCGAAGCTCGTTTGCTCGGAACGATTCCGGCTCGTGGCGCTGACCGCCTGGTCCGAATCGGTGATGCGGTATGCATGGAGTTGCGACTCGCGTCTGCTGAGATGCGCGCCGCCTGACGCCGTGAAGGCGTGCCGCTCAGGCAGAGCCGTCGACTCCGGTCATCCGGTAGCCGACGCCACGCACAGTTTCGATCCAGCGCGGAGTGAGCGAGTTCTCGCCGATCTTCTTGCGCAGGTTGCCCATATGCACCTCGATGCCTCGCTTGTCGGCGTCCGAAACGAAGTTGCTCGTGACGTAACTCTCGTTGCGCAGCAGGATCGCGAGGTCGGCCTTCGTCCGCACCCGCCGACCGGACTGCATGAGCGCGGCAAGCAGATCGAACTCACTGCGAGTGAGCGGGATCTCTTGCCCGTCGGCGATCGCGACCCGTGTCCCGAGGTCGATCAGGAGCCCCAGGTGTTCCAGGCGTTCGCCCGGTTGCGGTGCTGCGTCCGTGCCGACGGGCGCCACGTGGGCACCGGACCCGCCGGGAGCGACCGCGGTGTAGGCGGGAGGCTCGACGGCTCGACCTGAGGCCGCAGGGGGAGCCGCCGCCGCACCGGCACGGGGTCGGCGGAGCATCGCCTCAATGCGAGCACGCAGCTCGCGCGGCCGGAACGGCTTCGTGATGTAGTCGTCGGCGCCGGCCTCGAGTCCTTGAAGGGTGTCGATTTCCTCGCCGAGCGCAGTCAACATGACGATGTAGGCGTCGGAAAAGGTGCGGATCCGCTTTGCGGTCTCGAAGCCATCCATCCCGGGCATGTTGATGTCGAGTGTCACCACAGCCGGGGTGGCATTGCGCACCGCCTCGACGCCGTCGTACCCGTTCGAACACGCCGTGACTTCAAACCCGGCCTGATTCAGGACCGTTTCGAGCAAGTGGCGGATGTCGTCGTCATCCTCGATGACGACAGCGCGACGAACTGGCTCCATAGCTTTGCATCGTAGGCGGGCGCAGCGTTTCGCGGGGGATGCCGCGCTGACTCAGTCGGCGTCGACGTCCGATGCTCGGTGCTTCGCGAGACGGTTGGCACCCCACCACGCGAGCGGCAACAGGGCGGCCGCGATCACAGCCTTGATGATGCCGCCCGGAATGAACGGGATCAGACCCCACTCGAGCACCTGGACGAAAGTCCCCCCGGTGACGGCGGCCAGCCACGGCAGGCCGAACGCGAAGACGATGATTGAACCGCCCACAAAGGTGGCGAGCGCCTTGAGTACGTGACGATCCCAGGTGCGCTCCGAGAGCCAGCCGACCGCTGCCGCGGCGACGACGAATCCGATGATATACCCGAAGCTCGGTGCGGCGAGGGCAGCGAGGCCGGTCAGGTGCGAGCCGTCATCCTGGGGGGCGTAGACCGGGAGGCCGGCGAGCCCGAGCACGAGGTAGAGACCCAGCGCAGCCGCGCCGCGCGCCCAGCCCAGAGTCGCGCCAACGAGCAGAACGGCGAGCGTCTGGCCGGTGATCGGCACGGGCTGAATCGGGATGATGACCTGCGCGAGGAGCGCGGTCAGCGCCGCGCCGGCGGCAACCAGCACGATGTCGAGAACCCAGGTGCGGGGGAAGACGCGGTCAGCAAGTACAAGGCGGGGTGCGGGAGGGGCAACGGCAGACATAGGGAAGGTGTTCCTCTTCGGTAGGGGGCGCCCTGTCAGCAGGCGGCGGGGGCGCTCCGGTTAGACTAGCGGGCTGGCGCACTCGCGCCGCTTGTCGACATCCTCCCGAATCCCCACTTCAACTTTGAAGGGACTCTTGCTGTGCTCGCCGTGCATGATCTTGAGATCCGCGTCGGCGCGCGCTTGCTGATGGAAGGCGTCAGTTTCCGAGTGGAAAGGGGCGACAAGATCGGGCTCGTCGGACGCAACGGCGCCGGCAAGACGACCCTCACCAAGACTCTGGCCGGCGAGAGCCAGCCGAACGGCGGAAAGATCGACCGCACCGGTGAGATCGGCTACCTGCCCCAGGATCCGCGCACCGGAGACCCGGAAGACACCGCCCGCACCCGCATCCTCGATGCCCGCGGTCTCGGTCGCCTCGTGCTCGACTTGCGCCGCGCGACGGAAGAGATGGCGAGTCCCAACGAGAAGGTCAGCGCCGCGGCAATGGATCGCTACGGTCGTCTCGAGGATCGCTTTCTCGCCCTCGGCGGCTATGCGGCTGAGGCGGAGGCGGCATCCATCGCCTCGAACCTCGCACTGCCCGACCGCATTCTCGACCAGCAACTGAAGACCTTGTCGGGCGGCCAGCGTCGCCGCATCGAACTCGCCCGCATCCTCTTCTCGGGTGCCGACACCATGATTCTCGATGAACCCACCAACCACCTCGACGCCGACTCGGTCGTCTGGCTGCGCGAGTTCCTCAAGGGGTACTCCGGTGGCGTCATTGTGATCAGCCACGATGTCGACCTCGTTGAGGACACCGTCAACCGGGTCTTCTATCTCGACGCCAACCGGCAGGTCATCGACATCTACAACATGGGCTGGAAGCATTACCTGCGCCAGCGCGAGGCCGACGAGGAGCGTCGCAAGAAGGAGCGTGTCAACGTCGAGAAGAAGGCCACGCAGCTGCAACTGCAGGCCGCCCGGTTCGGCGCGAAAGCATCGAAGGCCGCAGCCGCTCACCAGATGGTCGCGCGCGCCGAGAAGATGCTCTCCGGGCTCGACGAGGTGCGAGCCGTCGACCGGGTCGCAAAACTGCGGTTCCCCGATCCGGTCGCGTGCGGCAAGACTCCGCTCACGGCGAGCAACCTTTCGAAGAGTTACGGGTCGCTCGAGATCTTCACGGCCGTCGACCTGGCGATAGACCGCGGCTCGAAGGTCGTCGTGCTCGGCCTCAACGGGGCGGGCAAGACCACGCTTCTGCGGATGCTCGCCGGCGTCGACAAGCCCGACACGGGCCGCATCGAGCCGGGCCACGGCCTGCGCATCGGCTACTACGCGCAGGAGCACGAGACGATCGACGTCAAGCGCTCGGTGCTCGAGAACATGACGTCGTCGAGCCCGCAGCTGAACGCGACCGAAGCCCGACGGGTGCTCGGCTCGTTCCTGTTCACGGGCGATGACGCCGACAAGCCCGCAGGGGTGCTCTCCGGCGGCGAGAAGACTCGCCTCGCGCTCGCGATGATCGTCGTGTCGGGCGCTAACGTGCTGCTGCTCGACGAACCCACGAACAACCTCGACCCGGCAAGCCGTGAAGAGATCCTTGGGGCTCTCGCGAGTTACTCGGGCGCCGTCGTGCTGGTGTCGCACGACGAAGGCGCCGTCGAGGCGCTCAACCCCAAGCGCGTGCTGATTCTGCCCGACGGCGTTGAGGATCACTGGAATCCGGGCTACGCCGACCTCATCGCGCTCGCCTAATTCTTCGCGACCTCATTCTGCGCATCGAGGAGAGCGTCCTCGACTTCGGCATCCCGTTCACGGCGGACGACGGGGGCATCACCGGCCGCGATCTTGCGTTCCCGGCGCACCGCCCATACCAGTCCGACGAACGCCAGGATGCCGAACATGATCCACTGCAACGCGTATGACAGGTGCGGCCCCTCATCCTCGGTTGGCCTCAACGCCGGCAGCGGACTCTCGACGGGCGCAGGATCCTCCGAGACGAGCAACCCGTACATGCCGGTGTAGGTCGGGGCATCGACGAGGGCCGCGACATCGGGCAGCCGTACGGTGGCTAGCTGCCCCTCAGGAGCCCCGCGCCCGGGGATCTCGGGTTCCCCAGGCTTCAGCCGCACGACAACCGTCACCTCACCCTCTGGGGCCGCCGGTACTGACTCAGGGGCTTCCGGGGTCGCCCCGGCCGGCACCCAGCCTCGGTCCACGACGAAGACCGTCCCGTCGTCGAGCCGCAACGGCACCAGAACCTCGAAGCCAGCGGCGGAGTTGCGCGGCCGGTTGCGCACCAGTAACTGCTCCTCAGGGAGGTACTCACCCGTTATCACCACGGGCCGCCACTCCGTGGATTCGTCGGCGGAGTCCAGATCGGGCAGCAGATCATCGAGTGGTGCCGGGAGGGCGTCGTAGTTCGTTTCTATCCTCGCGATCTCGTCGACCGCGTCGACCCGCCGCGACCACTGCCACCACGACAACAGCCCGCAGACGACCGCGAACACGACCGTGAGGGCGACATACCCACCCCAGCGTCGGATCCAGCTCATCGCACCGTATCCGGAACGGTCTCTGCGGGGGACTCGAGTGGGGTCACCAGGACGGGGAAGCCTCGAGTTCCGAGGTAGTCGGCGAGAGTTGCGCGGTGGTCACCACAGGCGAGCCAGACCTTCACGCGGTCGGCGGGATGGATGCGGGGGTTGCGCCAGTTCACCCGCCACGCCGCGTCGGTCGTGCACCCCGCCGACGAGCACTGCACGCCGGTTTCGGGGCCGACGGCGTCGGATCCGATCACGCGGGGTCCCGCGGCTCGATCGCACCGGGACGCTCGACCGTGCGACCGCCTCCGCGCGATACGGCGTTCGCGAAGACCACGGCGACGTACGGCAGGAAGACCGCCCCGAGCGCCGGAATGAGCAGCCACCAGCCCTGCACGAACAGGCAGGCGATGACGCAGAGCACACGGATGCCCATCGTCAGGGCGTACCGACGCATTCGGGCGCTCTGCTCCTGCTCCGGTGACGGCGGGAGCTCGGTAATCACGACGGGTCGGTTGCGCATGGCCTTCCCCATCAGGGTACGCGCCCCTCCGAGTGCGCGCGCCCTCCTCGCTAGGCTGGCCGGATGACTGCTCGCACCGTCCTCGTCACTGGCGGCAACCGTGGCATCGGCCACGCCATCGCCGCCGAATTCGTCGCTCAGGGCCACCGGGTTGCCGTGACCGCCCGCTCGGGCGAGGGACCGGAGGGCACGCTCACGGTCCGCGCCGACGTCACCGACGCCGCCGCCGTCGACGCCGCGTTCAGCGAAATCGAAGCGAAGCTCGGCCCGGTCGAGGTCGTCGTCGCCAACGCTGGAATCACGCGCGACAAGTTGCTCATGATGATGACCGATGACGACTTCGATGTCGTCATCGACACCAATCTCGGCGGGTCGTTCCGCGTCGTCAAACGCGCGACGAAGCCAATGATGAAGGCGCGATTCGGCCGCATCATCCTGATTTCGAGCGTCGTCGGCCTCTTCGGCGGACCGGGTCAGGTGAACTACTCGTCATCGAAGGCCGGGCTCGTCGGCATGGCGCGCTCGATCACGCGCGAACTCGGCAGCAGGGGGATCACCGCAAACGTCGTCGCGCCGGGCTTCATCGAGACCGACATGACCGCCGAACTCTCCGAGGACACCCAGGGGGCCTACAAGTAGTCGATCCCGGCGGGTCGCTTTGCTACCCCGACCGAGGTCGCAAAGGTTGTCACGTGGCTCGCGAGCGACGACGCCGCGTACATTTCCGGTGCCGTGATCCCCGTCGACGGCGGTCTCGGGATGGGGCACTAGAGCAGAATCGGGCGCTACTGCCGGGGGAGACCCAGCAGGGGAAGCAACATCCCGAGGTCGCGCTCGTCGAGCAGAACGTGCGAGAGGTCGCGCACAGGCGCCTTAGCGTCGAAGCCGACCGCGAGCCCGCAGATCGCCATCATCGGGAGGTCGTTGGCACCGTCACCGACGGCGATCGTTTGCGACATCGGGATGTCGGCCTCCCTCGCCCACTCGCGCAGGGCTGCGGCCTTCGCGGCGGCGTCGATCACCGGTGGGATGACGTCGCCGGTGAGCTTTCCGTCGGCGACCGCTAGTCGGTTGGCTCGCCAACAGTCGAGGCCGAGTTCGCGGGCGAGCGGATCGATCACCTCATGGAACCCGCCGGAGACGACGGCGATCTTTCCGCCCGCAGCCTGAACACCCGCGATGAGTTCCGGTACTCCTCGGGTCACGATGACGCGAGACCGCACGCTGTCGATGACCGACTCGGGAAGGCCCGCAAGGGTCGCAACCCGTTCACGGAGACTCTGCTCGAAGTCGAGCTCGCCGTTCATCGCGCGGAAGGTGATCTCGGCGACCTGTGCGCCCGAACCCGCTTCGTCGGCGAGCAGCTCGATGACCTCGTTCTCGATGAGGGTGGAGTCGACATCGAGGACGACGAGGAAGCGCGGCATGGTGCGGCGGTGCCCTTCTGTAGCTGGCAGAGCCTCGGGGAGCTACGGCGTGACGACGACGCCCTTACCGACGACGGTGATGCCGGAGTCGGTGACAGTGAAGCCGCGGCGACGATCGGCATCGTGGTCGACGCCGACGGTGGCCCCGGACTCGACGACGACGTCCTTGTCGAGGATAGCGCGCTGCACGGTGGCCCGATCCTCGATGCGCACGCGCTCGAAGACGACCGAGTCGACGACTTTCGCCCCCGATTCGACGGTGACCCAGGGGCCGAGCACACTGCGCTCGAGGTGCCCACCCGACACGACACAGCCGAGCGAAACGATCGAGTCGATCGCGGTGCCGACGGCGTTCTCGCCGTCGCGCACGAACTTCGCGGGCGGTGAGTTGAGTTGTTGGCTGAAGATCGGCCAGTCCCGGTTGTAGAGGTTGAAGACCGGCAGGGCGGAGATCAGGTCTTGGTGGGCATCGAAGAAGGACTCGATCGTTCCGACATCGCGCCAGTAGTAGCGGTCGCGGTCGGTCGCGCCAGGCACCTGGTTGCGCTGCAGGTCGTACACCGCTGCATCG
>NZ_JANMSQ010000052.1:0-4185 GCF_031389465.1 Pseudolysinimonas sp. | reverse complement strand
GTGCATGCGAGCGAGCTGGGAGACGATCTGGTCGAAGGCCGGGTAGACGAAGCCGTCGAACTGGATCTCGCAGACCGGACGGTAGCCGCGATACGCAAGCCCGATGGCGGTGCCGATGATCGCCGACTCGGCGAGCGGGGTATCGATGACCCGGTCGGCGCCGAACTCCGCCTGGAGGCCATCGGTGATGCGGTATACACCGCCGAGCACGCCGACGTCCTCGCCCATCACGACCACCTTCGGATCGTCGGCCAAGGCGCGGTATAGGCCACGGTTGAGGGCTTTGCCGAGAGTCGTCGTCGTCATCAAGCGAACCCATCGAGGTACCGGGCGTACTCGGCGCGTTGCCGCTCGATCACCGGATGCGGTTCGGCGTACACGTGGTCGAAGATCTCGAGGGGCTCGGGGGCGGCGAGGGCGAGGCACCCTGATCGAAGTTCGGCGGCCGCAGCGTCGGCTTCGGCCGCGATCCGCTCGTCGGCGGCAGCGTCGAGCGCACCGAGGCTCCGCAGGTGATCGGCGAGGCGGGAGATCGGGTCGCGGGCCTGCCAGGTGTCGAGTTCGGCGGGGTCGCGGTAGCGGGTCGGGTCGTCCGCGGTGGTGTGCGGGCCCATCCGGTAGGTGACGGCTTCGATGAACGTCGGCCCGTCACCAGCTCGGGCTCGGGCGAGGGCGGTGCGGGTTGCGGCCAGCACGGCGAGCACGTCGTTGCCGTCGACCCGGATCGCCGGAATCCCGAAACCACCGGCCCGGTCGGCGAGTTCGACGGTGGATTGCAGGGTCACCGGTTCCGAGATCGCCCACTGGTTGTTCTGGCAGAAGAAGATCACCGGTGCTTTGAAGGATGCCGCGAACACCATCGCTTCGGAGACATCCCCCTCGCTCATCGCACCGTCACCGAAGTACGCCACCGCCACCGAATCGGCACCATCAGCGCGGATCCCCATCGCATAGCCGGTCGCATGGAGCGTCTGCGCACCGATGATCACCTGTGGGGTCGCCATCCCGATCGCATAGGGATCCCACCCCGACGCGGTCGTACCCCGCCAGACCCGCACCAAATCCACCGGCGTTGCACCCCGGGTGTAGGCGACGGCGTGCTCGCGGTAGCTGGAGAACACGAAATCATCCGCTCGCAGCGCCCGACCCGACCCGATCTGAGCAGCCTCCTGCCCGAGCAGCGGCGGCCACAACGCCAACTCACCCTGCCGCTGCAACGCCGTCGCCTCAGCATCCAACCGCCGCACCACGACCATGTCGCGATAGAAGCCCAACAGATCGGCCGCGGTCAGGTGCGCGACGACGGAATCGAAGTCGGGCGACGGGATGCGCACACCCTGCTCATCGAGGAGCTGCACGAACACGTCGTCCCCGCCCTGTGGTCCTGCGCGGCGCCCAGCGCGCCGCGCGAAAAAGCCTAGCCCGCCGCGATCGAGGCGCGACGGTCAGCGCCCGCTCGGCCAGTCTCTCGCCGGAGGGCCGACGTAGAGCTGCTGCGGACGGCCGATCTTGGTCGCAGGGTCGGTCGCGGCCTCCCGCCAGTGGGCGATCCACCCGGGCAACCGGCCGATCGCGAACAGCACGGTGAAGGTACGCGCCGGGAAGCCCATCGCCTTGTAGATGACCCCGGTGTAGAAGTCGACGTTCGGGTAGAGCTTGCGCGCGATGAAGTAGTCGTCGGCGAGCGCCGCCTCTTCGAGTTCTTTCGCGATGTCGAGCAGCGGGTCCTTCACGCCGAGGTCGGCGAGCACTTCGTCGGCGCTCTCCTTGACGAGCTTCGCGCGGGGGTCGAAGTTCTTGTAGACGCGGTGCCCGAATCCCATCAGCTTCACCCCGTCTTCCTTGTTCTTGACCCGTTCGACGAACTTCTGCACGCTCTCGCCCGAGTCGTGGATCTGGCGCAGCATCGTCAACACGGCCTCGTTCGCCCCGCCGTGAAGCGGGCCGTAGAGCGCATTGATCCCTGCCGAGATCGACGCAAACATGTTCGCTTCGGTCGAGCCGACGAGCCGCACCGTCGACGTGGATGCGTTCTGCTCGTGGTCTTCGTGAAGGATGAGCAGCCGCTCGAGCGCGTTGACCAACACGGGATTGATTTCATACGGCTCGGCCAGATTGCCGAAGTTGAGCTTGAGGAAGTTCTCGACGAACGACAGCGAGTTGTCGGGGTAGAGGAAGGCCTGGCCGAGCGACTTCTTGTGCGCGTACGCGGCGATCACCGGCAGCTTCGCCAGCAGGCGGATGGTGTTCATCTCGACCATCTCGGCGTTGTGTGGGTCGAGCGAGTCTTCGTAATAGGTCGAGAGGGCCGACACGGCAGACGAGAGCACCGACATCGGGTGTGCCGTGTGCGGCAGCGCCGAGAAGAACGTCTTGAGATCTTCGTGGAGCAGCGTGTGGTGGCGGATCTTGTCTTCGAACTCGGCGAGCTCCCCCTGCGTCGGCAACTCGCCGTAAATGAGAAGCCACGCCGTCTCGAGGTAGGTCGAGTTTCGGGCAAGGTCCTCGATCGCGTACCCGCGATACCGCAGGATGCCGGCGTCACCATCGATGTAGGTGATGGCGCTCCTCGTCGAGGCGGTGTTCACGAAGCCTTGGTCGAGGGCGGAGAGCCCGGTGGCCTTCATCAACGTCGAGACGTCGACGCTGTCGCGGCCGTCTACGGCACGGACGATCGGGAACTCGGCGGTCGTGTCGCCGTAGGAGAACGTGGCCGTGTCGGGCCCATCGGATTCGGTCACCCATACAGCCTAGAGGCCGCGAAAGGGCATCCCTGAGACGCCTAAGAAAGTGTCCCTTCAGTTAGAGGAAGGCACCAATCGTCTTGCCGCCGCGGCCACGCGTTCATCGGTCGCGGTGAGTGAGATGCGCACGTGCTCGCGGCCTGCCTCACCGTAGAAGGAGCCCGGAGTCACCAGAATGCCGAGTTCAGCGAAGGCCGCCACCGTCACCCAGCAGTCGTCGCCTCGCGTCGTCCAGAGGTACAGGCCCGCCCGGCTCTCGTCGATGCGGAAGCCCGCGTCGACGAGAGCGCTAGCGAGCTGCGCGCGGCGAGCGGCGTACCGCGACTTCTGCGCGATCACGTGGGCGTCATCGCCGAGCGCGACGGCCATCGCGTGCTGGACAGGAGCTGGCGGGATGAGGCCCGCGTGTTTGCGTGCTTCGAGGATCTCGCCCACGAGATCGCTGCAGCCGGCGATGAATCCGGCACGGTAGCCCGCCAGATTGGAACGCTTCGAGAGCGAATGCACGGCGAGGGTGAGGCGGCGCGAACCCTGCGTCACCTCGGGGTCGAGGATCGACGGGGTCGGCTCCTCACCATCCCAGTTGAGCTCGGTGTAGCACTCGTCGTTCGCGACGACCGCGCCGATCTCGCGGGCGCGCACCACGGCCCGACGCAGGAACTCGCGGCCGCGCACCCGACCGTCGGGGTTGCCGGGGCTGTTGAGCCACACCAGCCGAGTGTTCGCCGGCCACTCGTCGGGTTCGTCGGAGCGCAGCACTTCGGCGCCCGCGATCCGGGCACCGACCTCGTACGTCGGGTATGCCACGGTCGGGAACACGACGACGTCGCCGGGGCCGAGCCCGAGGAGCGTCGGCAGGGTCGCGATGAACTCTTTCGACCCGATCGTCGGGATGGTGTTCTCGACCCCGATCTCGACGCCTCGACGGGCGTACCAGTCGACGATTGCGGCGCGCACTTCGGGGCTGCCCTGGGTCTGCGGGTAACCGGGGCTGTCGACGGCGGCGGCGAGAGCGTCGCGGATGAGCACGGGCACCGGGTCGACGGGCGAACCGATCGCGAGGTCGACGATGCCGTCGGGATGTGCGCCCGCCGTCGCTCGGTACGGGAGCAGCGAATCCCAGGGGAAGTCGGGCAGGGCGAGCGGCACGGTCTCAGTGCGCCTGCGGGGGCAACGCGGCGATGACCGCGTGATCTCCCGGCAGGACGCCGACCTTGGCCGCCCCTCCCGGGGAGCCGACCTCGGCGAAGAACTCGACGTTGGCCGTGTAGTAGTCGGACCACTTGTCGGGCAGATCGTCTTCGTAGTAGATGGCTTCGACCGGGCAGACCGGCTCGCAGGCGCCGCAGTCGACGCACTCGTCGGGCTGGATGTAAAGCATCCGGTCGCCCTCATAGATGCAGTCGACGGGGCACTCGTCGATGCAGGCGCGGTCTTTGAC
>NZ_JANMSQ010000046.1:0-5122 GCF_031389465.1 Pseudolysinimonas sp. | reverse complement strand
GGCTGCACGTAGAGCAGGCCGCCCCCCACAGGCAGGGTCAGCAGGTTGCCGAGCAACACGTCCGAGCCGCCCTGCCTCACCAGGTTGAGTTCGCTCGAAACGTCGGGGTCACCGTCGAACTTGTTCTGCACCTGGCCGGGTGCGGGCACAGTGTTGTCTTTCGGCAGCGTCAGGAGCGTGAGCTTTCCGTAGTCATCCCCGACATCGGAGTTCACCGACAGGTACCCGGTGAGGATGTTCTGGCTGTCGCCCGAGGTACGCGGAATGAAGGTCGAGTACAGCGTGAAGGCCGGAGCCTCCGTTCCCGGCACCTGCATCGTGAGGTAATAGGGCGGCTGGGCGACTTCGGTCGCCTCGGTCGGATCGTCGGGCGTCGTCCAGGCGTCGGTGCCCGAGTAGAACTCGATCGGGTTCGTCACGTGATAGGTCGCGAGGATCGAACGCTGCACCTTGAACAGGTCGGCGGGGTAGCGGATGTGCGCGAGCAGCTCGTCGCTCATCTCGCTCTTCGGGGTGATCGTTCCCGGGTAGATGTTCTCCCAGGTCTTCAGCACCGGGTCTTCCTCATCCCAGGCGTAGAGCGTCACGCTGCCGTCGTAGGCGTCGACGGTGGCCTTGACCGAGTTGCGGATGTAGTTGATGTCGTCGATTGCGTAGGGCTGCGCCGGAGTGTTTGAGTCGACGATCGCGCCCGAGAGGGACTGGATGCGCGAGTACGGGTAGTTCGCGCTCGTCGTGTACGCGTCGACGATCCACACGATGCGCCCGTCGACGACCGCCGGGTAGGTGTCGCTGTCGGGGGTCAGATACGGTGCCACCTGAAGCACCCGTTCGATCGGGTTGCGCTCGTACAGGATCTGGGAGTTGTCGTTCACCTGCTCCGAAAGCAGGATCTCTTCCGACTGGAACTTGAGTGCGTAGACGAGTCGCGTGAAGATCCCGTCGAGCGTCGGCCCACCCTCGCCGGTGAAGGTCGTGTAGGCGTTGTTCTCGCTCGACTCCGATCCCGACGGGAAATCGATCTCGATGTTCGCGGGGTCGCCTTCCGGTGAGCCGACGATCGAGTAGGTCGGAGAGCTCTCGCCGAAGTACACGCGCGGCTCGTACTCGCCCAGTTCGCCCGTCGTCGGGATGCCCGATTCAAGGAACTCCGGCTGACCCTGCGCGTCGCGCTGATTGCCGTAGGCCGCGACGACCCCGTAGCCGTGGGTGTAGACGAGGGTGTTGTTGTACCAGGAGGCGGCGGCATCCTGGTTGAGTTCGCGCACCGCGATCACGGTGTCTTGGGTCGCCCCGTCGATCTGGTAGCGGTCGACGTCGAGGTGCGGCGCGAACTGGTAGTACTGCCGCACGCGCTCGAGCTGCGCGAAGGTCTTGGTGACGAGCGCGGGGTCGAGGATGCGGATGTTCGCGGTCGTCTCGGCGTCGTCACGAAGTGCTCCGGGCTCGGCGTCGGCCTCCGCCGTGTAGGACCGGACTTCGACGTCGGACAGGTCGTAGGCATCCCGGGTCGCGTCGATACTGTGCTCGATATACGGTGCTTCGGTCTGGCCCTGGCTGGGTGCGACGAAGAGCCGGTCGACCACCGCCGGGTAGATCGAGCCGACGACGAGGCCCGAGACGATGAGCAGCGCCGTGCCGATGAGCGGCAGCCGCCACCGGCCGATGATTGCCGTCACGAGGCAGAGCACCGCGACGAGGGCCGCGATGCCGGCGAGGATCGCCCGACCGGGAATGGTCGCGTTGACGTCGGCGTACGAAGCGCCGGTCAGGATCTCTTTCTGGTCGGTGAGCGTCGCGTACTGGTCGAGCCAGATGCTCGCGCCCTGCAGGGCGATGTAGATGGCGGCGGTGATGGCGAGCTGGATGCGGGCGCGGCGCGTGACGCGCACCTCGCGGCCCGTGACCTGGATGCCGCCGTAGATGTACGACGTGGCGAGCGCCGCGAGCCCTGCGATCAGAACGACCGCCGAGGCGTAGGCGAGGACCCCGCGGTAGAGCGGCAGCTCGTAGACGTAGAACGCGATGTCGAGACCGAACTGCGGGTCGACCTGACCGAACGGGGTGCGGTTCAGGAACTGCAGCACCGTCTCCCACCGCGTCGCCGTCGAGACGCCGGTGAAGAGTCCGAGTACGAGCGGGATGCCGATCATCGCGACGCGGCGCAGCGGCTCGATGACCTGCTGGTAGCGGTCGAGCTGCGAATTGAGTTTCGCGTAGACCGGGCGGGCGCGGAAGGCGAGCGCGATGCTCAGCCAGACGATGAGCGCCATCGACACGAAACCGATCCCGAACATGATCGCTTGCGACGACCAGCGGGTGGTGAGCACCTCGAGGAAGCCGAGCTGGTCGAACCACAGCACGTCGCTGTAGAAGCCCGAGAACACGAAGAACCCGATCACCAGCACGGCGACGACGGCCGCTGCGATGGCGACGGCAGCACGGGTGCGGCTACGGGCGGGCGGGGCGGCGGGCGCAGGGCGGGTCGTCGACAACGTCGGCTCCTTCGGATCGTCGTCAGCTTACGTGGCGACGAACTCAGCCGCAGCGGGCGAGTTCGGCGGTGTCGTCGTCGGCGATCGCTTCGACGGCTTCGATCGCGTCGTCGAGGTTGGCGACCGAGAACACTTCGATGCCCGACGGGATGTGCCCGACCACTTCGGTGCAGTTCGACGCGGGCGCCAGGAACCAGGTGGCACCGGCATCCCGCGCGCCATACATCTTCTGCACGATCCCGCCGATCGCGCCGACCTGGCCGCCGCCGCCGATCGTTCCCGTGCCGGCGATGTGCTCCCCGCCGGTGAGCTCGCCGGGCGTCATCTTGTCGTAGATGCCGAGGGCGAACATCATCCCGGCGCTCGGCCCGCCGACGTTCTCGAGCTGGATCAGCACCTCGATGGGGAAGTCGTACACCGATGACGCGTACACCCCGATGACGGGCGACCCGTCCTGCTCGGAGGCGACTGGGGCGAGCACGACCGTCAACTCGTCGACCCCGCGACGGATGCCCAGCTCAACCGGGGTGCCGATACCGGCCTCGGCGAGAATGGCTCGCAACCCGTCGACATCCGTCACCACCTCGCCCTCGGCGGTGAGGATCTCGTCGCCCTCCTCGAGCACGCCATCAGACGGAGTGTCTTCAATGACTCCGGCCACCGTCAGAACGCTTTCGTACGGGATGTCGAGCTCGGTCAGCGCTGCGGCGACGGCATCCTCTTGCGACGTCTCCATTGCCGCCGCACTCTCTTCGTCGGCCTCGTCTTCGGTCTGACCTTCCGGGTAGACCGCGTCGATCGGCAGCACGGTGCGGCTCGGGTCGAACCACGCCTGCGCGACCTCGAGCCACGACAACGGGTTCTCTCGCGATCCGTCGACGTAAACGGTCAGTAGGTCGAGCCGACCCGACGTCGGGTAGGTGGTCTCATCCGGGATCTCGATCAACGGCACCGGGTCGCCGTCCGAGGACTGGACCTCACCGAGCGTGTCGAAGACCGGGCCGGGCCGCTCCACGACGTACGGCGACGGTGCGGTCGCGAACAGCACGGTGCCAACAACGGCGGCGATCAGCAGACCGAACCCGAGATACGTGGTCCACGGTTCGCTCTCCGGCGCAGGCGGTCGCTCACGAGGGGGGCGCCCTGCAGCCAGCAGTTCAGACAGTGACACCGGCCATCCTTAGTGTTCGCTTGCGGCGCAGATGTGAGCCGGGCCAAGCCGAGATGCTCGGGCTAGCGTAGTCAACATGGCCGATAACCCGCCCGACGAGCGCGACCGCGGCACCGGTGACGAGGGCAGCGGCGACGACGGCAGCGAAGAATTCCGCGACATGCTGCGCGACTTCCTTGCCGGCAACACCGACCTCGACCCCGCGAAACTCGCCAGCGCGGCCGGACTCCCCGACGATCCCGAAATGGTGCAACGACTCATCGGGCAACTGCAGCAGGCTCTGCAGAACAGCGGCGACGGAATCAACTGGGGCCTCGCGACCGAGCAAGCCCGCGCCCTCGCCGGCCGCTCCGCCGTGCCCTCCACCCCCGCCGAACGCACCTCGCTCGAACAGGCACTCCACGTCGCCGCACTCTGGCTCGACGAAGCGACCGCCATCAGCTCGCTCACCACCGAACCGGTGCTGCTCACCCGGGCCGGCTGGGCCGAAGCGACAATGCCGGTCTGGACCCAACTCGCCGAACCCGTCGCCAACTCCATCGCCGACGCGCTCACCGAAGTGCTCGAAGACCACGCCTCCGAGGAACTCGGCGGAATGCTCAGCGGCGCCGGCAAACTGATGCGTAACATCGGCGGCACCCTGTTCGCCATGCAACTGGGCCAAGTCGTCGGGCAACTCGCCACCGACGCGGTCTCCGGCGGGGATGTCGGCATCCCGCTGCTCGACGGCGACACCAAACAGGCTGCGCTCGTGCCGCAGAACGTCGATGCCTTCGGTGCCGGTCTCGACATCCCGATTGACGAAATCCGGCTCTACCTCTCCGTACGGGAACTCGCGCACGCCCGCCTCTTCCGGCACGCCAAGTGGCTGCGCCTGCATCTGCTCACCCAGATCACCGACTTCGCCCGCGGCATCCACATCGACACCTCCCGCCTCGAAGAACTCGCCGCCGACTTCGACCCCCAAAACCCCGAAGAACTCCGCGCTGCTGTCACGTCGGGCGCGCTCATCCCCCCCAAAACCGACGACCAACTCGCCGCCCTCGCCCGGCTCGAAACGATGCTCGCCCTCATCGAAGGATGGGTGGATGTCGTCACCGCCGCGGCCACCACGCGGTTGCCGCACGCCCTCGCCATCGCCGAAACGGTTCGCCGGCGGCGGGCATCCGGCGGCCCTGCCGAGTCGGCGTTCTCGACGTTGGTGGGGCTCGAACTGCGGCCCCGTCGACTGCGGGAGGCGGCGGCGATGTGGCAAGCCGTACACGACGCCGTCGGCGCCGAAGGACGCGACGACCTCTGGTCACATCCCGATGTCGTACCCGGCGAAACCGACATCGACGACCCGTCTGCGCTCGTCGCCCGACTCTCGGGCGGAACCCCCGAGCCCGACGACGTCGATCGTGCCCTCGAAGACCTCCTCGCCGACGACTCCGGCGATCGACCGTCCGAACCTTCC
>NZ_JANMSQ010000021.1:0-7880 GCF_031389465.1 Pseudolysinimonas sp. | reverse complement strand
TGCTGCAGCAGCTGGTCGCCTATGAACCGCGCGAGGTCGAAGTCGACGGACTCGTTTACCGCGAAGGGCTCAACGCCGTCGGAATCCGCGGTGGCGTCGCCGGCAACGTCATCCCCGATGAGTGCGTCGTCGAAGTTAACTATCGCTTCGCCCCCGACCGTGACGCGGCGCTAGCCGAACGCCATGTGCGGGATGTCTTCGCCGGCTTCGAGGTCGAGATCACCGACATCGCGGAGGGCGCGCGTCCCGGGCTGACCGACCCGCTCGCCCTCGACTTCCTCGCGGCCGTGGGGGGCGAGGCGCACCCCAAGTACGGGTGGACGGATGTCGCCCGCTTCGCGGCCCTCGGCATCCCGGCGGTCAACTACGGCCCCGGCGACCCGTCGCTCGCCCACGCCGATGACGAGCGCGTGCCGGTCGAGCAGATCGAACGCTGCGAGCGGGGCCTGCGGAATTGGTTGACCGCCTAACCGTCTTCGCCGGTCACTGGGTGACGAAGGTCCTCGCGATCTTCGTCGCCTCGCGCATCGTGACGACGACGATCTTCCTCATCGTTGCGAGCCTGCAACAGGTGAGCGACCGCACGGGAGCGCATCCGGGATTCTTCGACTTCGCGAGCATCTGGGACGGCCAGTGGTACTGGTTCGTCAACGCGGCGGGCTACCCCGACGAGATCCCGCGAACCGACGACGGCTTCGCGCAAGAGAACGCCTGGGCGTTCATGCCCGCCTACCCGTTCCTGTTGCGGCTGTTCACCGTCTTCGGGGTGCCGTTCACCGGGATCGCGCCGATCGTGTCACTGCTCTTCGCCGGAGCCGCGGCGCTCGTCTTCTTCCGACTGATGGTGCGGTTCCTGCCGCCGGGCTCGGCGCTCTTCGCGACGGCGCTGTTCTGCTTCGCTCCGCTGTCGACGATCCTGCAGGTGTCGTACGCGGAGTCGATGCACCTCTTCCTGCTGTTCGTCGCCCTGCTACTGCTCGTCGACCGGCGGTACGCGCTGCTGGTGCCGGTCGTCGTCGTGATGTCACTCACGAGGCCGAGCGGGCTCGCCTTCGCCTTCGCGCTGCTGGTGCACCTCGTGCACCGGTTCGTCACCCGGGCGCGCGACCCGTTCCCGTGGCGGGAGCGCATCGAGGTGGTGATCGTCGGCCTGGTGAGCGCGCTCGCCGGTGTGGCTTGGCTGCTGATCGCCTGGGTGGTCACCGGGGAGTTCACCGCCTACACCGACACCGAGTTCGCCTGGCGTCGAGGGTTCGGCATCGAAGGGCATCTCATCCCGTTCACCCCGTGGGTGCAGGGGGCCGACTTCTGGTTCGACAAGTGGTTCGGGCTGCCCGACCCGTGGTCGCTCGCGCTGGGCATCGCCGCCCTCGTCACCCTCGTCGGCGCGTACGTCGGATTCCTGCTCAGCCCGTGGGCGAAACGGCTCGGCGCCGACATCCGGTTCTGGTTGGTCGCCTACCCGCTCTACTTGCTCGCTGTCTTCTTTCCGCAGTCGAGCACGTTCCGGCTGCTTGTGCCGCTCGCCCCCGCTCTGGGTGCGCTCGCCGTGCCGCGGTCACCGGTCTGGCGGGTGTCGCTGCTCGTTCTCGGCGTCGCCGGTCAGGTGCTCTGGACATACGGCCTGTGGCGCGCCGACGTCTACGACTGGACGCCGCCGTAGGCGAACGGCGTACCACGAACACCTGAACGCGACCCCCCGATCGGTGCCGCGGTTCTTGCGAGCCCCGGAGTGCGGGATAATAGAAGTTCAGGGCATCCGAAAGGGGAATTTCATGGCTGCGATGAAGCCGCGGACTGTTGACGGGCCGATGGAAGCCGTCAAGGAAGGTCGCCTGATCATCGTGCGCGTTCCGCTCGAGGGTGGTGGCCGCCTCGTCGTGTCGGTCAACGACGCCGAAGCGAAGGAACTGTACGAAGCGCTCGGCGGCGTGGTTAACGTCTGAGCTTTCTGCTTCGCCCTCCGGGCGACAGGTCAGCCTCAGTCCGACAGCTTCACGAGTTGTAGGAGCCCGTCTCCCGCCGTGCTGAGCGCGGCGGAAACGGCTGACGATTCGGCGATCGTGGCAAGCAACGCACGGTAGTCGACTACGGTATCGTCGCGCGCCGCAGGGTCCGCGACGCGACCCCGCCACAGCGCGTGCGCGACGACGACGATTCCGCCGCGCCGGGCGATGCGCAAGCCGTGCTCCACGTAGTCCAGCAGTGACTCCGGATCGGCGTCGATGAACACCAGATCGTAGGCGCCGTCGTTCATCTTCGGCAGCACCTGCGCCGCGGTGCCGGTGATGAGGCGGATGCGGTTGGCCGGCACGTTCGCGTCGGCGAACGCCGTGCGCGCGACCTGTTGGTGATCGAACTCGATGTCGATCGACGACAGCACCGCGAGCGGGGCACCACGCAGCAGCCACAAACCGCTCACGCCGGCACCGGTTCCGATTTCGAGGATCGAGTGACAGGTGCTTGCCGCCGCGAGAAGGGCGAGTTGCGCACCCATCGCGGGGGTGACCGCGTCGATCCCCAACTCCATCGAATGCCGGCGGGCGAGGGCGATCGCCTCCGGCTCGGCGACGAACTCTTCGGCGTACCGCCAGCTCGAGTCCTTGTCCGCCATGATTCGAGCGTATCCGCCGACCCGCGCAGGCAACGTGAGCCCGGGTATCGTGAGGGGCGTGTCCTTCGGGCTGACCTTCGACAAGCTGCTGATCATCCTCGTGATCGCGCTCTTCCTCGTCGGCCCCGACCGCCTACCCGGCTACGCCGCCCAACTCGCCCGGCTCGTCAAGACTCTCCGCGGCTTTGCCGACGGCGCGAAAGAGCGCATGCGCGAAGAGATGGGGCCGGAGTTCGACGAAGTCGACTGGCGCAAACTCGACCCCCGCCAATACGACCCGCGCCGCATCATCCGCGAAGCCCTCGTCGACGAAGTCATCCCGCCCGCGAAGCCCGTCTCGCCGAACGGCCCCGCGACGGCATCCCGATACCGCGAGTCCGCCTACGAGCAACGTCAGCGCAAAGCGGGCAAGGGGAGGACGGCGCCCTTCGACTCCGAGTCGACGTGATTCGGAGCGCGGGTGACGGATCAGACCCGCGAGCCGAGAGAGCGGGGACCCCTACCCCGATCGACTCGCGGATCTGATCGGCTACCCGCGCATGTTGCTCGGCGACTCGGGGCTCGGGCGCCTGGGTTAGCGGCGGCGCAGGGTCTTCAATGTGCGGAGGAGGAGCAGCATCGGGCCGACGAGGCGGCGCCACTCGGCGCCGGTACGCGGGAGTTGCAGGACACCGGTGGCGTGCGAGATGGTGTGCGCCTCCATGAAGCGCAGCAGACCTTCGGGGCCGTTGCGGCGGCCGAGGCCGGAAAGTTTCACGCCACCCATCGGTGCGTCCACCGATGAGAACGATCCACGGTAGCCCTCGTTGACGTTGACGGAACCGGCGTCGATGTGCCGCGCGACGCTGAGCCCGCGACGCTTCGATCCGCTCAACACCGAGGCGTTGAGCCCGTACGCGGAGTCGTTGGCGAGAGCCACCGCTTCTTCGGCGTTCTCGACGACCTGTACGGCGACGAGGGCGCCGAAGGTCTCGTCGCGGTGGCAGCTCATTTCGCTCGTGACGTTCGTCAGCACGGTGGGCTCGACGAAGTAGGGGCCGATCTCCGGGCGGGGGTTGCCGCCGGCGAGGATGGTCGCACCCTTCTTGACGGCGTCGTCGATGTGGGCCGTCACTCGCTCGAGCTGCGCCTTCGTCGTGAGCGAGCCGCTGTCGGTGGAGTAGTCGAAGGCGGTGCCTAGCTTGAGCGACCGGGTGCGCTCGGCGAATGCCGCGGTGAAGGCATCGGCGACCCCCTTCTCGACATAGACCCGTTCCATCGAGACGCACAGTTGCCCGGCGGCCGAGAAGCATCCGTAGGCCGCGTCGGCGGCGGCCTTCGCGGGGTTCACGTCGTCGAGCACGATCATCGGGTTCTTGCCGCCGAGTTCGAGCGAGACGCCGATCAGCCGACGGGATGCCCGCTCGGCGACGACTTTGCCGGTCGCCGTCGAGCCGGTGAAGCACACGTAGTCGGCGGCGTCGACGACCGCGTTGCCGATCTCGGCACCCGGCCCGCACACGACCCCCCAGAGGGCGGCGGGAACGCCGGCATCCAGGAAGGCCCGCCGCGCGGCGAGGATCGTCAGCGCGCCCTGGTCGTCGGCTTTCTGCACGACGCCGTTACCCGAGGCGAGGGCGGGCGCGACATCCATGACGCTGAGCGCGAGCGGGTAGTTCCATGGAGTGATGACGCCGACGAGACCCTTCGGCTCGTACCGCACCCGGGTGCCAATGACGATCGGGATGCCGCCCCGTCGCCGCTGGGGCGACAGCACCTTGCGTGCCGAGAGGGCTGCATACCGCGTCGCGCCGACGGCCTGGAAGACCTCCTCGAACGCCTGCCCGCGGGTCTTACCCGTCTCGGTCTGCACCGCGTCGAGCAGTTCCTCACGGCGGTCCAGCAGCAGATCGTGGGCGCGCAACAGCACCGTGCGGCGGTGCGCGAAGCCCGCGGCCCACCAGGCCTGCTGCGCCTCGCGGGCGGCTTCCGCGGCGACCTCGACGTCGGCGAGCGTGCTCTGGGGCAACTCGTGGAGGGTTTCGCCGGTGAATGGCGCGATGACGACGACCGGCGCTTTGGCTGTCGCGGTGAGGTCGCGGGTCAGGTGCTGAGCTGTTGACCGATCGACCGGTGATCCTGGCATGAGAGAACCCTACTTTCCCTAATACGATCACAGCATGGGGGCATCCGCGTTGCGTCGTGGCACCGTCATCCGCTACGCGGTCGGTTCGGTCGGTACCGGGGGATTCGGAACCCTGCCCGGTCTGGTGCTGCTCATCTACATGACCAACACCCTGGGGGTGAACCCCGCCTTCGCTGGCGCGGCCTTCACGATCTCGAAGATCTGGGACGTCATCATCGACCCCTGGATCGGCGCGCGCAGCGATCGCAGTCTCGCCCGCACGGGTGGTCGCCGGCGGTTCATGGTGATCGGCGCCATCCTGCTGCCGGTCTTCTTCGTGCTCACCTTTGCCGTGCCGCCAGGGCTTCCGCCACTCGCCTCGGCTGCCTGGGTGCTCGTCGCGTTCCTGCTTGCCGCGACGGCGTTCAGCCTCTTCCAGGTGCCGTATATCGCGCTGCCGGCTGAACTCGTCGACAGCTACGACGCCCGCACCCGCCTGCTGTCGGCGCGCGTCATCGTGTTGACTCTCGCGATTCTCGCCTTCGGTGGCGGAGCCCCCGAGATCGTGCTGCTCGTCGCAAACAACGGGGGCACCGAATATCTCGGATACCTCGTGATGGCGGCCGTCGCCGGCGTGATCTTCCTCGTCGCGTTCCTGATCGCCTCGACCGTCGAGCGCAGCGCTCGAGCCGACCGTACCCCGCGCGCACCGGGCACCGAGCCCGTCGAGGGGCTGGAGGCGCCCAAGACCGGCCCGCTGATGCATTTCCGGCGCGGCTGGTCGGCGGTGCGCGACAGTCAGCCCTATCGTGCGCTGCTGTTCACGTTCATCATGCAGGCGCTCGCGATCGGACTCATGCTCGCCGGGGTCGCCTACATCGCCTTCGACGTGCTCCACCTCCAGGGCACGCTCCTGCTGTTCCTGTCGCTCATCGCGCCGGCGATCCTCGTGACGCCGCTGTGGTCGGTCATCTCGCGCCGCATCGGCAAGGAGCGTGCGTTCCGCATCGCGTCGGTCCTCTTCGCACTCGCGGCGCTCTCGATGGTGCTGCTCGTCTGGTTCCCCGGGGAGTGGATCTTCGCGCCCGTGGCGCTTGCCGGGGCGGCCTACGCGGGGCTGCAGTCGCTGCCGCTTGCGATGCTTCCCGACACGGTCGCGCACGATGCCGAGACGCACGGACCCGGCCGAGCCGGCACATTCAGCGGCGTCTGGACGGCGGGCGAGACTGCGGGTCTTGCGTTCGGCGGCACCATCCTGTCGATCGTGCTCAGCGTGACCGGGTTCATCCCGACGGTCGCCGAGCAGACCGTCACCCAGCCCGAGAGCGCCATCATCGGAATCATCCTGGGATTCAGCGTGATCCCGGCGTTGCTGATGTTCGCGAGCCTCATCTCGCTCGCGCGCTACCCGCTCCGGAAGGCGGACATCGACCGTCTCGTGCGGCACGCCGCCGCCCCGCCGCCCGGAGCGCCCGTCGCATGACGTTCGCCGAAGACCCCGCGGCGATCCTCGACCGGTTGCGCGAGTTGCGGGCGGGGGACGCTCCCACCCACGGCGGGCATGTGCTCTCCTACGTCTACGATCCGGGGCTCGCCGAGCTCGATGAGCTCGCCGCGGATGCGGTGCGACTCATGCAGCCGGTCAACGGCCTCGACCCGACGACGTTCGGTTCGGTCGCGGCGCTCGAACGCGACCTGCTCGGCTTCGTCCGGGGCCTGTTGCACGGCGACTCCGAGGTGGTCGGCACGGTGACGACGGGGGGCACCGAGAGTTGTCTGCTCGCGGTCAAGACGGCACGGGATGTCTGGGTCGCCGCGGGCGGCACGGGACAGCCGCGACTGGTCATCCCGGTGACCGCGCACGCCGCGTTCCAGAAGGCGGCGCACTACTTCGGCCTCGCGCTCGACATCGTCCCGGTGTCTGCCGAGGGCGAGGTGACGGCTTCCGCGATCGAGCAACGACTCGGGGATGACGTCGCTCTCGTCGTCGTCTCGGCACCGTCGTATCCGACGGCGACGCTCGACCCCGTTGCCGAGGTCGCCGCGCTGACGTCGGCTCGCGGCATCCCGGTGCATGTCGACGCCTGCATCGGCGGACTCGTGCTGCCGTTCTGGCCGGGTCTGCCCGCCTGGGACTTCGCGGTGCCCGGAGTCACGAGCGTGAGCGCCGACCTACATAAGTACGGGTATGCGCCGAAGGGCGTTTCGGTGTTGCTGCAGCGCGGTCGCGACCGGCAGCGGATGCAGTACTTCGCGACCACTCGCTGGCCGGGCTACCCGGTCGTCAATCCGACGATCCTCGGCTCGAAATCCGCCGGCCCGCTCGCCGCAGCGTGGGCGATCACCCGAGCCCTCGGCGTCGGCGGCTTCCAGTCGCTCGCCGACTCGTGCCGTCGATCGACGACGGCGATCGTCGAAGCCGTCACCGCGATCGAGGGCCTCCGCGTAGTCGGCACCCCCGTCGGCCCGCTGCTTGCCGTCGCCGCCGACCCTTCCGCGTCGCTCGAGAGGCAGGTCGATCCGCATCACTGGTCGGATGCCGCCCGACGCCTCGGTTTCGTGCTGCAACTGCAACCCGCATCCTCCGGCATCCCGGCGACGACCCACCTCACGATCACGCCCGTCACCGAGAGCGTGCTGCCCGACTTGCTCAGGGTGCTGAAGGAGGCAGCGGATGCCGTGCGCGGCATCCCCCACGTCGACCCGACCGCCGCGTTCAGCCAGCTCCCGGAGATGACCGGCCCCCTCGATTCCGACACCGCGGCCGCGATCCTCGCCGCCTTCGGTATCACTGCGGGCGGTGCCCTCCCCGAGGCCCTCGCGCCGCTGCTGGCGATCATCGAAGCCACTCCTGCTCCGCTCGCCGAACGCCTCCTCACCGAACTCCTCGCGCGGCTCGTCGAACCAGCCTGAACCGTCGTTCGTGACCCGCGCACGGGGGCGCGCTCAGGGCTGCTGACTGTCACTACTCTCATAGCCATGACCCGAGCGCGAGACCGACTCCGAGCCGGCCTCGTGCTGCGTTACGCCACCGGCGAATTGGCGGTGAGCGGGTTCATCGCCGTCACGGGCTTGGTGCTCGTGTTCTACATGACCGACTCACTCGGCATCCCGATTGCGCTCGCCGGGCTCACCATCACCGTCGCCAAGCTCTGGGATGTC
>NZ_JANMSQ010000008.1:0-2824 GCF_031389465.1 Pseudolysinimonas sp. | reverse complement strand
CGTTGTTGAATCCAGTATTAAAAGTTTGGGTTTGCGCCTTGCTGGTAAGCATGATCTTGTGAGCCAAAATAGTGGGCGAGCTTTGAGGTAGGGGTGGGCGCGGTTCGGTTAACCGAACCAAATGATGTTTTTACAAACGGAACCATTGAAAATTTCGGTTTTTGGTTAACCGAACCTAGGGCATTTTTTTTGGCCACCGCTACGACGCGGGAGAGCTGTTCGCGCTCGCGATGGCGGAGCTGTTCTGACCCCTCCCCCGGTCGGCGAGGTGCTCGCGATCCCCCGGATCGCGTCGCAACGCGCCGCCCAGGTGTGGGCGAAAGCAAAGTAACAGGATGCGCCCGCCTCGAGTACTCGTCGGGCTCGCCGTCGCGCTCGCGCTGGCACCCTCGGCACTTTGGGCGTGGCCAGTGCCGGCGCCGCATCCAATCGCTCGGCCGTTCATCGCGCCCGCAACCCCGTACTCGGCGGGGCACCGCGGGCTCGACATCCGGGCCGACGTCGGCGTCGAGGTGCGCGCGCCCGCTGCAGGGGTAGTGCACTTCGCCGGGTTCGTCGTCGATCGCCCGGTGATCTCGATCCGGCACGCGGGTGGAGTGCTGTCGTCGTTCGAGCCCGTCGAGCCGCTCGTCGCGACCGGCGATCGGGTGGCGCGCGGGGATGTCATCGGCATCCTGCTGCCCGGACATTGCTCCTCGTCCTGCCTGCACCTCGGCGCGCGCATCGACGGCGAGTACGTCAACCCGCTGCTCTTTCTCGGCGGGTTGGAGCACGCGGTGCTCTACCCGCTCGGGTGACCGGTCTCGCCCGTGAGCCGCGCAGCGAGCGCGTCGAGGATCAGCTCCAGCCCGTGGTCGAACTCGTTGCCGTAGGCGTAGTCCTGCCCGACGATCAACTCGTTGACCAACTCGACCATGTAGGGGAAGCGCTCGTCGAGCAGCGTGACTTCGGCGACGTAGTCTTCGACCCGCTCGTCGGCTTCGAAAGGCAACCGTTGCTCGGTTAGCACGAATCCGTAGATATACGAGTCGATGACCGAGAACGCGTGAGCGGCAAGGTTGACGCTGAATCCGTTGCGGCGCAAGCATCCGAGCACCGCGTTGTGGTGTTCGAGTACGGCGAGGCCGGCAGCGCGACGCGACTCGACGAGGGTGAGGCCCCAGGGATGCGCCGAGAGCACGGCGCGGGCAGCCTGGGCGCGGTCGCGCATTCCGTCGCGCCAGCCCGCCTCGGGTGAGGGCAGTTGGATGCGCCCGAACACCCAGTCGGCCAGCTCGTCGAGCAACTGCTCTTTGCCGGCGATGTGGTGGTAGAGCGACATCGCCTCGACGCCGAGCCGCTTGCCGACACTGCGCATGCTGACGCCCGCCAGACCGCTTTCGTCGGCGACCTCGGCCGCGGCGTCGACGATGCGTTCGCGGCTCAGCGGCGTCTTGCTGAGCGCCTTGCGGCCTGCCACCATCGCCTCCCGATTGCGTTCTTACGCGTGTAAGGCTACTCTAGCGCCGATGTAACTTACAGGCGTAAGGAGAGATGGATGCGTGCAGTGGTCGTCGAGCGATACGGGCCACCCGAGGTGGCGCGAGTGCGCGAGGTTCCGACCCCGACCCCCCGGGCCGGCGAGGTGCTCGTGCGGGTGATGGCAGCCCCGGTGGCGAGCGGCGATGCCCGCTTGCGTTCGGGCCGCTTCCCGAAAGGTTTCGCGCTGCCGGCGCGGCTCGCGATAGGTATCCGCGGTCCGCGCAACAGCATCCTCGGCACCGCCTTCTCGGGCGAGGTCGTCGCGCTCGGTGAGGGCGTGCGCGGCTTCGCCGTCGGCGATCGGGTGTCGGGCATGACTGGGATGCGCATGGGCGCTCATGCCGAGTTCGTCGTCGCGACGCCCGCGAAGCTTGTCGCGACACCGGCATCCGTCACGCACGATGCTGCGGCCGCGGTGCTGTTCGGCGGCGCGACCGCCCTCGACTACCTGCGCGACAAGGCGCGGCTCACGGCAGGGTCGACGGTGCTGGTGAACGGCGCGTCCGGCGCGGTGGGCACGAGCGCGGTGCAGCTCGCGCGGCACTTTGGGGCCGAGGTAACCGGGATGACGAGCGCTGCGAACGCCGACCTCGTGCGGCGACTGGGCGCTGGCCGGGTGATCGACTATCGCGAAACGTCTCCCGACGAATTGCGCGCGAGCGGCGAGCGTTTCGACGTGGTGTTCGACACCGTCGGCAACGTAAGCCCCGCATCGGGACGCCCGCTACTGACTGACGGCGGAGTGCTGCTGCTCGCCGTCGCCGGCCTCGGCGACACGCTCGCCGCGCGGGGACCGGTGAAGGCGGGCCCCGCGTCCGAGAGCCACGAAATCATCGAGAGTGTGCTCGCCCTCACTGCTGACGGCGTGCTCGACCCGCTCATCGAGTCGTCGCATCCGCTCGACCAGATCGCCGACGCCTACCGGCGGGTCGACTCGGGCCGTAAGGTCGGCAACATCATCGTGCGACCGACGGAGCGTGCTTGATGGACCCAACCCGGATCGTTCTCGCCGCCTGCTGGGTGTCGCTCATGCTCATCTACCTACTCGGCGATGTGCTGCGCATCTTCGCGGGGCACTTCACGCCCGGCCGCATGGCTGGTCGTGAGGCGGCCGGGTGGATGTGGACGGTCGCGGCGCTCGTGATGCTTCTGCCGATCGTGATGATCCTGGTGTCGCTGCTGGTGCCCGCCACCCCGCTCGTTTGGATCACCGTGATCGTCGCGGCGTTCCTGGTGCTCTTCAACCTGGTGGGGCTGCCGTATGAGGGGTTCTACGACAACATGCTCATCGTGGTGGGCATCG
>NZ_JANMSQ010000238.1:0-6011 GCF_031389465.1 Pseudolysinimonas sp. | reverse complement strand
TGGTGGTCGTTCGTCATCGGCTCGGGCGACGCGTCGTCACTTCGCGAGCGGCCGTGGTGGCCGGGGGGCAACTTCATCGACAACGCCCTCGCCGTGGTCAGCAACCCCGCGGTCAACTTCTGGCCCGCGCTGTGGAACTCGATCTACTCGTCGTTCCTGATCGCGGCCGCCGTCGTGATCACCTCGACCCTCGCCGGGTGGGCCTTCTCCAAGCTGCGGTTCCGCGGCAGTGTGGGATTGCTCGCCTTCGTCGTCGCCACGATGGCGGTCCCCCAACAGCTCGGCGTCGTACCGCTGTACATCCTGTTCTCGGACCTCGGGTGGACGGGCCAGATCGGCGCCATCATCGTGCCGGCGCTGACGAGCGCCTTCGGGGTGTTCTGGATGACGCAGTATCTGCGTCAGGCGGTTCCCGACGAGCTGATCGAGGCGGCCCGCATCGACGGCGCGACGATGATCCGCATCTTCTGGACGGTGGGCGTGCCCGCGGCGCGACCCGCGGCTGCGATGCTCTTCCTGTTCACCTTCGTGGGTGCCTGGAACAACTTCTTCTGGCCGTTCATCGTTCTCGACCGCCAGAACCCGACGCTGCCGGTCGCACTCTCGCTGCTGCAGTCCAACTACTTCGTCGACTACTCGATCGTGCTCGCCGGAGTCGTGCTCGCCACGATCCCGCTGCTCCTGCTGTTCATCTTCGCGGGCAGGCAGCTGGTGAGCGGCATCATGGCCGGCGCGGTCAAGGGGTAGGGGCATGAGCACCGTGTCAAGGGTGAAGACTGACTCCATTTCGGCGCCCGCAGCCCGGGCCTTCCCGGCGGACTTCCTCTTCGGCGCGGCCACGGCCGCGTATCAGATCGAGGGAGCCGCCCACGAGGACGGTCGGCGCGATTCGATCTGGGATGCCTTCAGCCGCATCCCCGGAGCGGTCGTCGACATGGACAACGGGGATGTCGCGTGCGACCACTACCACCGATACCGGGATGACGTCGCGCTGATGGCTGACCTCGGCCTGCAGACCTACCGCTTCTCCACCTCATGGGCGCGCGTGTGCCCCGACGGCGGTCCCTCGAACACGGCCGGGCTGGACTTCTACTCGCGCCTGGTCGATGAACTCCTCGGTGCGGGCATCCACCCCTGGCTCACGCTCTACCACTGGGATCTGCCTCAAGCCCTCGAGGAGAAGGGCGGCTGGCCCGCCCGCGACACCGCCTACCGCTTCCTGGACTACGCGATGGCGGTGCATGACGCCCTCGGCGATCGCGTGACCTCCTGGACGACGCTCAACGAGCCGTGGTGCTCGTCGTTCCTCAGCTACATCGGGGGCGAGCACGCTCCGGGCCGTCAGGAACCCGCCGCCGGTCTCGCCGCGGGCCACCACCTCCTGCTCGGCCACGGCCTCGTCGTGCAGGAGCTGCGTCGTCGCGACCCCGAGCTGAGTCTGGGGATCACCCTGAACCTCACCGTCGCCGACCCGGTCGACCCGACCGATTCGGGTGACCTCGATGCCGCCCGTCGCATCGACGGGCAGTTCAACCGGTTCTTCCTCGACCCGATCTTCCGCGGCGCCTACCCGGCTGATGTTCTCGCGGATGTCGCGGAGTTCGGTTTCGACTCAGTGGTTCTGCCCGGCGATCTGGCGACCATCTCGGCCCCGATCGACCTGTTGGGTGTGAACTACTACCACGGCGAACTCGTCGGGGCGACCCCGCCCGCGGGAGAGACGATGTCGACCGCCGCGCCCTCCGAGCGTCCCAAGCGCTCGCCTTTCCCCGCGGCCGAGGGCGTGCACTGGCACGTGCGCGACCTGCCTCTCACGGCAATGCAGTGGGAGGTGCAGCCCGAGGGCCTCACGCGGCTGCTGCAGCGCATCCACGACGAGTACACCGGACCGGCCGGGGTCGACCTCGCCGTCACCGAGAACGGCGCCGCGTATGACGATGTCGTCGCCGACGACGGCGGCGTTCACGACGCCGAGCGCGTGACATTCCTCGAGGCACACCTGGGGGCGACCCTTGATGCGATCGACCGCGGGGTGCCAGTACGCGGGTACTTCTACTGGTCGCTCATGGACAACTTCGAGTGGGCATGGGGTTACGACAAGCGGTTCGGCATCGTGCGCGTCGACTACGACACTCAGACGCGCACGCTCAAGGACAGCGCAATCGCGTACCGGGCGATCATCGAGAGCCGCGCGCTGCCCTCCCCGCTGGCGCGGGCCTAGGATCACTCCGTGACAACCGAGGCACCTGAGGCGCGGGCTACTCCCGCAGGGACCCCGACGCTGGAGACGGTCGCCGCCCTCGCGGGGGTGTCGCGGTCGACGGTGTCCCGTGTCATCAACGACTCCCCGAAGGTGACCCCCGAGGCACTCGCCGCCGTGAACAAGGCGATCGAAGAACTCGGCTACGTGCCCAACCGGGCGGCGCGCTCCCTCGCGAGTCGGCGCACGCAGGCGATCGCCCTGGTCATCCCGGAGAACACCGCCCGATTCTTCGCCGACCCCTACTTCGCCGCGGTGATCCAGGGCGCTGCGCTACGGCTCGCCGAGACCGACTACACGCTCACCTTGCTCATCGCATCGGAGACCGATCCCGAGAAGAGCCGCCGCTACCTGCAGTCGGGCAACGTCGACGGCGCGCTCATCCTCTCCCACCACTCCGACGACCGTTCCTACGTCGCCCTGTCGCGCACCTTCCCCGTGGTCTTCGGCGGTCGTCCGGCCCGGCACGACGACGGTCCCGAGCCGGTTTACGTGGACGTCGACAACACCACAGCGGCGCGCGACGTCGTGTCGCTGCTGGTCGCCTCCGGGCGTCGCAGCATCGCGACGATCGCCGGCCCGACCGATATGACCGCTGGGCTCGACCGACTTGAGGGCTGGCGCGCCGCGCTCTCCGACGCCGGGCTGTCGGCCGACCTCGTCGAGCACGGCGACTTCACGCCGGAATCCGGAACTGCTGCGATGGAGCGCCTGTTGGACCGTGGCGTGCCGATCGACGGACTCTTCGCGGCATCCGCTCAGATGGCCGACGGTGCGATGTCGGTTCTGCGTCGTCGCGGGCTCGTCGTGCCGCGTGACCTCGGGGTCGTGACCTTCGACAACGACTACTTCGCGGCGCGCGCGACCCCGTCGCTCACGACGGTCGACCAGGACGAGGGCGGCGTGGGTCGCACCATGGCGGAACTGCTCATCCGCTCGATCGAAGGCGAAGACGTGCCGCGCGTCACGATGATGCCGACGCGTCTGATCAACCGCCGCTCGCAGTAACAGCGATCGAACCCGGAGTGTCGCGGGTTGCCGGGAAGAACGCCCGCACGGCAAGCCAGCCGATGAGCCCGCCTACGAGTTGCGCGGCGAGGTACGGGGGCGCTGACGTGGGGGCGATCCCCGCGAAGGTGTCGCTGAACATCCGGGCGATCGTGATCGCCGGGTTCGCGAAACTCGTCGACGAGGTGAAGAAGTAGGCGGCGCCGATGTAGGCGCCGACGGCCGGCGCGGCGAGAGCCGCGCGGCCGGTACGCACGAGGGCGAAGATCACGAGCACCAGCCCCGCCGTCGCGACGACTTCGGCGAGCAGGTGCGGCCAGGTCGCCCGATCGGTGGTGCTCCACGAGACGGCATCGAGCCCGAACATCAGGTTTGCGAGCATGACCCCGGCGATGCATCCGGTGATCTGCGCGGGCACGTAGCGCGCGACATCCCGCCACGACCGGGTACCGAGCAACGCGTCTACGAGCGAGACGACGGGGTTGAAGTGCGCCCCCGACACGGGAGCGAAGACCAGGATGAGCACCGTGAGCCCGAGCGCGGTGACGAGCGCGTTCTCGAGCAACTGAAGTCCGACGTCGTTCGAGAGTTGCTCGGCGGCGATGCCGGATCCGACGACGACGGTGGTGAGCAGAGCGCTGCCGACGAACTCGCCGGCGGTGGCGCGGGTGTGGGTGATCACAGGCTGAGCCTAGCTTGACATCGCATCTTGCCTCAACAAATATTGACTCAATGAACACTGATCGACTCGACCTCGCTGAGCGCGCCGCACGGCACGCGGCCCTCTCCGACCCCGCGCGACTCGACGTCGTCGACCGGCTGAGCCTGGGCGACCTCTCGCCCACCGAGTTGCAGCAGGCGCTCGGCGTGACGTCGAACCTGCTCGCCCACCACCTGGGCGTACTCGAGCACGCGGGGCTGATCGAACGCCGCCGTTCCGAGGGCGACAGGCGTCGCACCTACGTGCACCTCGTCCCGGGCGCCCTCACCGGGCTCCTGCCCGGCAGGACGGCCACCGCCCGCCGCGTCGTCTTCGTCTGCTCGGCCAACTCGGCGCGCTCACAGCTCGCCGCCGCGCTGTGGCGCCTGGCGAGCGACGTGCCCACGGCATCCGCCGGCACCCAGCCCGCCGACCGGATCGCGCCCAGTGCCCTCGCGGTGGCGAAGCGCCACGGCATCCCGATGCTGGCGACCTCACCGCTCGCCCTCGACCAGGTGCTCGCCGACAGTGACTTCGTCATCACCGTGTGCGACAACGCCCACGAAGAGCTCGAGCGTCGACCCGCACTGCACTGGTCGATCCCCGACCCGGTGCGCGCCGGCACCGAGCGCGCCTTCGAAGATGCCCTCGCCGACCTGACCCGCCGCGTCGGCGACCTCGCCCCGCGCCTCACCGCCGCCTGAAAGGACGATGATGTCCGACTACACCCGCGCCGCAGTCCCGCTCGACCAGGAGTACGCCCTCAAGGTCGCTGCGACCCGCCTCGCCCGCGACTTCGAGGGCGTCTTCGGGGTCGAAACGATCGAGCGGTTTCTGCACACCTCGTACGAGCAGTTCGCCGGACGCGCAACTGTCACGAACTACCTGCCGCTGCTCTCCGAACGATTCGCGAAGCAGCGCCTCAGCGCACTCGCACGGGTCGAAGGCAGGTCGAATGACGGCACCCCGGCGGTGCTGTTCCTCTGCATCCACAACGCCGGGCGATCGCAGATGGCCCTCGGGTTCTTCGAGCATTACGCCGGGAACGGCGCGGTCGGCTGGTCGGGCGGATCGGAGCCGGGCGACCAAGTGAACCGCGCCGCCATCGAGGCGATGAAGGAGCGCGGCATCGACATCTCCGCCGAATACCCGAAGCCGTGGACCGATGAGGTGGTGCGCGCCGCCGATGTCGTCATCACCATGGGATGCGGCGACGCGTGCCCCGTGTTCCCCGGCAAGCGGTACGAAGAGTGGGTGCTCGACGACCCGGCAGGCTGGGACGTTTCCGGCATCCGCCCCGTACGCGACGAGATCGAGCGACGCGTACTCACCCTGCTCGACCAACTCGGCGTACCCGCTCGAACCTGACCCCGCATCCCTGTAGAGAGAGAAACGAATGTCTGACAAGCCCACCATCCTGTTCGTCTGCATCCACAACGCCGGACGCTCGCAGATGGCCGCTGGCTACGCCCGCGCGCTGTCGGGCGGCGCCGTCGAGGTGCTCTCCGGAGGATCCGAGCCGGGCGATCAGATCAACCCGATGGCGGTCGCCGCGATGGCCGAAGAGGGGATCGACATCTCGCAGGCGGTGCCGACCCTCATGACGACCGAGCAGGTGCGCGAATCGGATGCCGTCATCACCATGGGGTGCGGCGACGTCTGCCCGATCTTCCCCGGCAAACGCTACGAGGACTGGGAGCTCACCGACCCGAAAGGCAAGCCGCTCGACGAGGTGCGGGTTATCCGCAACGACATCAAGCGTCGGGTGCAGGGTCTGCTCGCCGAACTGGGAGTCGCAGCCGCCTGAGGTCGTCGCTGTCCGGCGCCGACGCAGGGTCTTCCATAGGGTCGAAGGATGGCTGACGCTGTGGTTCACGACACCGCCGGCTCGCGCTTCGTCCTGCTTCGCGGCGACCAGGGACCCCCTCGTGTGCCTCACATTGTATTCGAATGTCCTACTATGGATAGGGGTTGTATGTCGTATTTATGTGCGATAGAGTGAGTTTGCTCGTGCCGAGCATCTCGTTCTGAATGACGAACTAC
>NZ_JANMSQ010000235.1:0-2032 GCF_031389465.1 Pseudolysinimonas sp. | reverse complement strand
CGCCGCTCAACGTTCCCGCGTGGCGCGACCACCCGTTGCGCGACCTCGTCGCCGCGCTCGTACCGGGGGCCGAGGTCGTGCTCGCCATCGACGGGCTGGCCATCACTCTCGCCGAGGCCCAGTACGGCGCCGGCCGCGGATCGGCCAACGTCATGGGCATGGTCGTCTCGACGGGCGTCGGCGGCGGCCTCGTGCTCGACGGGCGCGGCGTCTCGGGTGCGAGCGGCAACGCCGGGCACATCGGGCACGTGCAGGTGTCCGGCTTCGACGACCCGTGCGCGTGCGGGCGATCGGGATGCCTCGAAGCTGTCGCATCAGGGCCGAGTTCGGTGCGCTGGGCCCGCGCGCACGGCTGGGAGGGCTCGACGGGCGAAGAGCTCGCGGCTTCGCCCGATCCCCGGGCACGCGCCGCGATCGAGCGTTCCGCCCGAGCGGTGGGGCTCGCAATCGCCTCCGCAAGTGCGCTCGTCGACCTCGACATCGTCGCGATCGGGGGCGGGTTCTCTCGCTCCGCCTTGGACTACCTGGAACTCGTGCGCGCTGCTGCCGACGAAGGATTCGGCTTCGTGCGCGCGACCCGCATCCTCGCGGCCGGTCTCGGCGACGAGGCTCCGCTCATCGGAGCCGCCGCCCTCGTCCACGACTCACTGGCCGACGGCTGACGCAGCGCCGGCGAGCACTCAGCCGATGAGCCTCTTGTGCCACGCCATCGCCGAGACATCGGTGAGCGACGCGACCTGATCGACGACGACACGTTTGCGAGCCATGTCGTCACCCGCGGCCGCCCAGTCGCCGGCGAAGCCGACATCCAAGAGCGTCGGATCGGCGAGCAGCGCGTCGGCGAGTTCGGCCAGCACGTCTCGCTGTCGGGCGTAGAGGGGCTTGCGGGCGTTGGTCGACATGACGTTCGCCGCGACAATTCCCTTGAGCACCGCGATCTCGGCCTGGGTCTCCGTCGGCACCACGACATCCGCTCCAAAGCGGGCCAGTGTGGCCTGCGGGTACGCCTCGCGGGTGGCGCGTTCGGCATGCCCGGCGAATCGGCCGATGAGGTAGCTGGTGAGGTTCTTCAGCCGGGCGAGGTCGCGTCGGCTGCCGTCCCAGGAGTCGATCCAGTAGTCGAGGTTGTCGAGCCTGTCGAAGGCGTTCACCAAGGTGTCGTGGTCGAACTCGCCGCCGATCCAGTCGAACATCGAGTCCACGAGCGCGTCGTGGTCGACTCGCGCCCCGAGCGCACGGACGTCGAGGAACTCGCCGACGATCGCATCCTCGAAGTCATGAACGGAGTAGGCGATGTCGTCGGCGAGATCCATCACCTGCGCCTCGATGCAGCGCACCCGCTCGGGAGCTCCCGCCCGCATCCACTCGAAGACGGCGACGTCATCCGCGTAGAAGCCGAACTTGTTGCGCCCCGTCGGATCCGCAACCCCGGCCGCCTGCGGCCACGGGTACTTGCACGACGCGTCGAGGCTCGCTCGGGTGAGGTTGAGTCCGTACGACCGGGTGTCATCGAAAACCTTCGGCTCGAGCCGGGTGATCAGCCGCAGCGTCTGCGCGTTGCCCTCGAATCCGCCGATGTCGCTCGCCCACTCCGCGAGGGCCCGCTCCCCGTTGTGACCGAACGGCGGATGCCCGAGATCGTGCGCGAGACAGGCGGTGTCGACGATGTCGGGGTCGAGCCCGAGCCGGGTGCCGAGTTCGCGGCCCACCTGAGCGACCTCAAGAGAGTGGGTGAGTCGGTTGCGGGCGAAGTCGAGTCCCGCGGTCGGGCTGAGCACCTGGGTCTTCTGCGCGAGGCGGCGCCAGCCGCTGGAGTGCAGGATGCGGGCACGATCGCGGGCGAAGTCTCCGCGGCGGCTGACGTGCTCTTCGGCAAGTCGGCGCTCGGCATCCGCCTCGGCGTATCCAGTCGGCAGAGTGCCGGCCGTGACCGGAGCCTTCGGCTCAGCCACCGCTGTTGTGCAGTTCGGCTTCGGCGACCTCGGCCCGCATGCCTTCGGCGATCTCGCGGCTGTCGAGCCAGCGGTCGGGC
>NZ_JANMSQ010000231.1:0-3152 GCF_031389465.1 Pseudolysinimonas sp. | reverse complement strand
ATCGACGCCGACCTCGCCCGCGCCGCGGCGACGCTTCCCCTGCTGCCGCGCAGCTCCCGTCGGGCGGTCGCCCTCGCGCAGCGGCTGTTCGCGGAGCTCTCCCGTCGCCTGCGACGCACCCCTGCCGAGGTGCTCATCCGCACCCGCGTGCGCGTGCCCGACCCGGTGAAGCTGCGCATCGCGCTCGGCGCCGCAACGCTCGGTAGCCGGCCGGGCGGGGGTCGGTCGTGAGCCGCGTGGTGATCATCGGCGGGGGGATCGCTGGACTCGCCGCCGCTGCCCTGCTCGCCCGCGAGGGTCGTGACGTCGTGCTGCTCGAACAGCACGACGAGTTCGGCGGCCGCGCCGGCTCGTGGGAAAGGGACGGCTTCCGTTTCGACACCGGCCCGTCGTGGTACCTCATGCCCGAAGTGTTCGACCACTTCTACAAACTGCTCGGCACGAGCGCCGACGCAGAACTGCACCTCGTACAGCTCGACCCCGGCTACCGCGTCTACGCCGAAGGCCAAGAAGAGCCGGTGGATGTCTCCGCCGACGTTCACGAGACGCTCGATGCCTTCGAGCTCATCGAACGCGGCTCGGCGTTGCGGGTCGCGAAGTACCTTGATCGGGCCCGGGAAATCTACGACCTCGCGAAAGAGCGGTTCCTCTACTCGACGTTCGTGAAGCTCGGCCCGGTGTTCCGCGGGGAGGTGCTCGCGAGCGGACCTCGGCTCGCCCGACTGCTGCTGGAGCCACTCGACCGGCTGGTGAATCGAACGGTGCGCGACATCCGTCTGCGCCAGGTGCTCGGCTACCCGGCAGTGTTCCTTGGCTCGGCACCCGCGCTCGCGCCGAGCATGTACTCGCTGATGAGCCACCTCGACTTGGTCGACGGCGTCTTCTACCCGATCGGCGGTTTCACCGAGGTGATCGGCAGCATCGAGCGGCTCGCCCGCACTGCGGGTGCCGACCTGCGACCCGGGGCGGCGGTGCGGCGGATCGTCGTCACAGAAGGGGTGGCGACCGGGGTTGAACTCGTGGACGGCGAGGTCATCGACGCCGACATCGTCGTCTCGGCCGCCGACCTGCACCACACCGAGACCGTGCTGCTCACCGCCCACGAGACCCGAAGCTATCCCGAGGAGTATTGGCAGAAAGCCGTTGCGGGGCCGAGCGCCCTGCTGGTCTACCTCGGCGTCGAGGGCGATCTGCCCGAGCTGGAACACCACACGCTGTTCTTCGCGGAAGCCTGGGCCGAGAACTTCGAGGCGATCTTCGGCGCCGAACCGCGGGTGCCCGAGACGCCGTCGTTCTACGTCTGCAAGCCGAGTGGTGTCGATCCGTCTGTCGCACCCGACGGCGCCGAGAACGTCTTCGTGCTCGTGCCGTTGCCCGCCGATCCGGGCCTCGGTCACGGCGGCATCGACGGCGCCGGTGACGAGCGGATCGAGGCGCTCGCCGACTTGTGTCTCGCGCGCATGGCGGAGTGGGCCGGCATCCCGGATCTGGCGACCCGCATCGTGCTGCGCCGCACCGTCGGGCCTGCCGATTTCGTCGACGACCTCAACGCGTGGAAGGGCACAGCGCTGGGTCTGGCACACGTCCTGAAGCAGAGCGCATTCTTCCGCCCGGGCAACGCGTCGAAGAAGGTGCAGGGCCTCTACTACGTGGGTTCGTCGACCGTCCCCGGAGTCGGACTACCGATGTGCCTCATCTCGGCCGAAGTACTCGTGAAGCGGTTGCGCGGCGACACCACCGCCGGCCCGTTGCCCGAGCCGCTCACCGCTGTCACGACGACGCTCACCGGGCGAGCATTCGGGTGAGCTACCTCTACCTCGCGGCGTTGCTGGTCTCGATCGCCGGGATGGTCGTGCTCGACGTGCGCTTCAAGCTGTTCTTCGCCACCACCCCACTACGTGCGGCGATCGTGCTCGTCGTCGGCGTCGCATTTTTCCTCGCCTGGGATGTCGCCGGCATCACCCTCGGCATCTTCTTCCGCGGCGCCCCGGACCTGCTCAGCGGGGTGCTCTTGGCGCCCGAGCTCCCGCTGGAGGAACTCTTCTTCCTCACCCTCCTCTGCTACACGACAATGAACGCGTATGGCCTCTTCCGCGGGTTGAGTAGCGCCCGGCGAAGCCGGACGCGTATCGAAACCGGGAGCGCAGACAGTTGACCTACTGGGCACTCAACGCGGTGTTCCTGGGCGTTGTCGGGCTAGTCGCCGTCACGGCGATCATCACCCGCCGAGCCCCGTTATGGGGAGCCATCGGACTCACCGCCATCCCGCTTCTGATCCTCACTGCGGTCTTCGACAACGTCCTCGTCGGCACCGGCATCGTGGGTTACGACCCCGCCCTGATCTCGGGAGCGAAGGTCGGCGTCGCTCCCCTCGAAGATTTCGCGTACACGATCGCCGCTCTCGTGCTGCTGCCGCCGCTCTGGTCGTTGCTCGGAGGTGGGGTTTCGATACGCGCTCCGCGCTACTCAACCAGCGGGTCGGACGAGGTCGCCCAATGATTCGGGCGCTGCTTCTCACGAGTCGGCCGCTGTCGTGGGTGAACACAGCGTTCCCGTTCGCTGCCGCGTACGTCATGGTGACCCGTGAGGTCGACGCGACCCTGATCGTCGGAACGCTGTTCTTTCTCGTGCCCTACAACTTCGCGATGTACGGCATCAACGATGTCTTCGACTACGCCTCCGATCTGCGTAACCCGCGCAAGGGTGGCGTCGAGGGCGCTTTGCTCGACCCCCGCTGGCACCGGCTCGTGCTGTGGCTCTCCGGCATCCTCGCGCTGCCGTTCGTCGGCTACTTGGTGGTCGTCGGAAACCCGGCGAGTTGGGTGGCGCTCGCCGTGAGCCTGTTCGCGGTGGTCGCGTACTCGGCAGCGGGCCTGCGCTTCAAGGAGCGTCCGGTGCTCGATTCGCTCACCTCGAGCACCCACTTCGTGTCTCCCGCCGTCTACGGCCTGTCGCTCGCCGGGGCGACGTGGACTCCGGCGCTGTTCGCTCTGCTCGCCTCGTTCTTCCTCTGGGGCGCGGCGTCGCACGCCTTCGGCGCGGTGCAGGATGTCGTGGCCGATCGCGAAGGCGGGATCGACTCGATCGCGACCGTCATCGGCGCGCGCCGCGCGGTGCGGCTCTCGGTGGTGCTGTATCTGCTCGCCGGCATC
>NZ_JANMSQ010000232.1:0-2301 GCF_031389465.1 Pseudolysinimonas sp. | reverse complement strand
GGTCGGTCTCGTGGCGACGGGACTCGCCATCACGGAGATGGCGCCCGACGTGGTCGGGTGGGCCCAAGCCAATGGGCTCGCCGGCATCGGCGTCAGCGCAGTCGCAGCGCTAGCAGTAGGCCTTTTCGTGGGTCCCCTCACGCTCGCTGGACGCGCCATCACTCAGGCTCTTGAACCGTACTGACTCTGGTGGAGACTCTGGACTGCCGCGATCCGGAGCTTGGTTATGACTCCTCGTTGATCGCGGCCGTCAGTTGGCGCGAATGCCCTCAACCTTCCAGAAGTCGTTTGCGGCACATCGCTCGGGGATGGGGACCTTCACAAGATCGGTGACACCTCGTGGAACTTGCTCGTCGTCGGCTCGAGGCAGTTCACCGCCGACCACAACAACGGTCCGGCCCGTGACGGCGAGAACGCGGCCGGTCGAGTCGAGAACCTCCCAGTTCGAACCGTTCCATCTTGGCGCCACGGTATTGGGCCAGATCGCGAGGTGCATCGAGGTGTCAGTTCTGAGCCATAGGCAGCCGTCAGCTTCGATGAGTTGAGCCGTATGCAGCGCTAGAAACACCTGGTTACCAGCGACATGCTGCGGAAAGAAGACCGCATCCGGTGCGCGGCAGCCGGTCAACACAAGCAATAGGTAGGCGACGCAATGCAACTTGCCTCGCAGCATTGCTGATCGCACTACGGGGCGGAGGTGAGAATCGTTAGTCCGTGAGCCGCTTCGACGTAGTTCTCGGCAATGTAGATCAGATCATGATTCAGCGACGGATTGAGACAACCATCTTCGAAGAAAGACAAGCACGCGTGTATGATCCCCCAAGCCGAGCCACCGCTGTATACTGGGCCGCCGCTGTCTCCTGGACTCGCAAGGTCGTCAGTGCTGCCATTCGAGAGCCACATACAAGTGCTGTTAGGACTCGGAAGAAGCTCGCACAGGACCGTCTTCGAGATCAGGTTTCCACACGCGTAGAGACTCGCGAATCCGTAGCGGCACGCGACGGCGTTCAACGCCTGGTTTGCCCTTGTGGTCTTCGAGGTGATGATCCGATAGCCAGGCGTTGAGCCGCCCGGGATTCCATCGGTCGCCCAATTCCGGACGGTATGGGAGCCTACCGTATGCCACTGCGAGTCATAGGATCCCCATTGGGCGGACTCTCTGAAGGTCAGGTTGACGGCTCCGAACGTCAGCGCGTTCTTGCAGTGGGATGCCGTCGTAATGCCTAGCTCCCCCGTACTGTTCTTGCGGATCGAGTAGCCGCTCGTGCATTCCGGGATGCCACCTGAGTACAGGGTCAGACCTGCATAGATGTTTGTGCTAAGAACGACTTGACGGTTCGACTCCCGGATAGTCACCGCTGGCGACAGCCTCACCCCACGGATCTCGGCGAGGCGAGCAAACTCGTGTGGTGACGCAGTCAACACCAAGACCTTGTTTGCCGGGACATCTATCGACACGAGTGAGTCGCTTTCCAAGGCGAGGCCTCGGAGCTTCTCGGACTCGGCCTCAAGATCGGCGTACGAAAAGGCCACGGCTCGCACTTCGACGAGTCCCTCGAGGCCCAGTTCGCGCGCCTCATCTCTTATGGGACCCGATGTGCCGCGGGTCGTGAAGACGACGACCTTGAAGTCGGGTTCGTGCTCGAGCCAGAGGCCACCGTACCAATCGACATCGAGAGCAGTGAGTTTGGCGTCGAGCTCGCCAGCGACGGCTTGGAGACCGAGCCGTCGCCCTGCCTCGACGTCGCTGACGCCGTATCGGCTCGCATACCACGCAGCGTCGGGATTGAGCTCGTCGGTGACACCCTGGACGACCAGACTTGACGATGCCAAGAGGAGCATGGCCGCTCCAGCGATCGAGCCGATAGACGCGATCCTTCTCATCGCTGCCTCCTTTGTTGCGGCCGACCACGGTGATCGTAGTCCTACTGTCAACCTTGCCGATGAGGACGCTCCAACGACATACGACCAATCAGACGTCAATCCCAGGTCAAGACGACGCTAGGCCACCCCGAATGGTCCTGGCCGGCGCCCTTTCGCTTGGTCGCCTGCGCGGTCGCCGGCGTGAAAGTGGGGGGCTGACGCGCCAATCACCGACGCGCGATGGTCCATCTGAGCAGTGATGCAGGCGCGTTTGCGGAATTGTCACGGCCGGGAGTGTAGCCTCCGAGGGGCCGAGCGATGGGCCGAGCGATGGGCCGACGGAGAAACGCGCGGTCAGGCGCGGAGGACCGCGAGGACCCCGATCCCGACCGCGATGACCCCGACTCCCGCCACCTGGACGCGGGCGAGGCGCTCCCC
>NZ_JANMSQ010000226.1:0-1560 GCF_031389465.1 Pseudolysinimonas sp. | reverse complement strand
GGATGCCGGGCTTCGCCGAATCAATGGCTGCGTCATCCACAGGCTTCGGTGACACCGAGTGGGAACAATGAGTGCGGGGCGGGTGACGGATGCGAAAGGCATCCATCACCCGCCCCGAGGGCCCTACAGCTAGCGCTGCGTGATCGTCCAGGTGCCGTCGGCCAGCGCCTTGTCGGGGTGCTGAACGTTGAGGAACAGCGTCTTCGGGTCCTTGCCGAAGTAGATCCCCGAGATCTCTGCGCCGGTGTCCTTCAGCGAGGCGAACTGCTCGACCGAGTCGGCGGCGCCGTCGTGGTCGGTGTCGCGGCCCGCGACCCAGATGTCCGAGAGGTAGTTGTCCTCGACGATCCAGAGGCGCCCGTCGGGGCCCTGTGCGAGGTTGTCGGGGTTGTTGAATCCGGTGACACCTGCCGCGGCATTCTCGAGAGGAACGTTGTTGCCCGCCTGCACGAAGCTCGACAGAACGTTGCTGTTGAGGTCGATGGCCACGACCCGGTCTTCCGTCGTGTTGGCGACATAGAGGATGCTGCCGATCACCTCGACATCTTCGGGGCGACCGAACTCGGTCGCTGCGACGGCGTTCGCCGCGGCATCCGTATCAACAACGACCTGGTCCATGTTCAGTGCGACCCACTCGAAGGCGCCGACCTTGGCGTTGACCGTGGCGGAGTTCCACGTCTGCGCTGCGTCGGCGAGGCCGGTGAGCTTGAGTGCGTAGAGCTGGCCGTCCGAGAGGTCGCCGCGCGTCGTGGGAACGAACTTGTAGATCGACCCACCGTTGAGCTCATCGATGACGAAGACGGTGCCATCGGCGAGCGCCTCGATGCCTTCGTGGCGCATGATGCCCACCTCGGTGCGGGTCTCGACCTTGATCACCGTGGTCGGGTCCTTCGGGTCGAGGAACGCTTCGAACAGCCGGCCACGAGAGGTCTCCTCGGCGAACAGGAGCGTGCCCCACGGGGTCCAGCGAAGCCCGTCGAGGCGGCGCCAGCCGAGGTCCTGCGCGATGACCTTCGCCTCGCCCGTCTGCAAGTCGATGACCGAAACCGAACCGTTGGTGCCGACCTCGTGCGTGCGGTACAGGTAGCGGCCCGCCTTCGGGCCGGTCTCGTTGACGGTGTTCATGTCGGTGAGGTCGTCGACGCCGCCGTAAATGTCGAGCGTCGTCTCATCCACGAGAAGCTGTTGCGTGTAGCCCTCGGGAATCACGAAAGGCTCCGTCCAGGCGGCCGTCGCTTCTGCATACGGGGTTCCGTCGATGGGATCGAATCCCATCGGACCGTTGGCGGCGTAGCCGGCCGCGGCCGGCGTCAGCCCGAGAGCGGTCGCGCAGATGGTGGCGCCGACGAGAATGCGAGTACGCACGAAGAGTCTCCTCAATTGTTGGTTGGCGGAACGAGGCAACGCTAAGGAGCGCACGTGACGTCGGGGTGACCTGTGGTTGCCGAGCACCGGCCGGGCGATGAACGACCGGTGACCGGGTCAGTCTTCGCGGGGGCGGTCGCCGGACTCGTCGCCGAGCAACTCTTCGAGGGCACGATCGACGTCGTCGGGCTCGGG
>NZ_JANMSQ010000193.1:0-4452 GCF_031389465.1 Pseudolysinimonas sp. | reverse complement strand
TGCTGCCGAACGTTCCGGTGCTCACCGTTCCTGAAGTGGTCGAGCGGGCCGAACTCGTGCTGCTCGCCGTTCCGGCCGCCGAACTCGCGGATCTCGTTGCGGGGCTCGCGGCGACGGGAGCATGGCAGCCCGGGCAGCTGGTCGTGCACACGGCCGCTGAGTTCGGGATCGGTGTGCTCGCCCCGGCGACGGCGGCCGGAGTCATCCCGATCGCCCTGCATCCGGCGATGGCGTTCACTGGCACGAGCCTCGACCTCGTACGCCTACGCGAATCGTGGTGCGCCGTGACGGCGCCGACGCCCGTGTTGCCGATCGGTCAGGCCCTGGTCGTGGAGATGGGGGCAGAGCCGATCGTGATCGCCGAAGCTGATCGGGCGGCCTATGCCGACGCGATCGCGGCCGCTAGGGAGTTCTCGGGGGCGATCGTCGCGCAGGCCGCCGGCACCCTCGCCGCGATCGGTGTCGATCGCCCGGGCAGCGTGCTCGGCCCGCTCGTGCGGTCGGCCGTCGAGAACGCGCTCGGCGCGGCGGGCGTTGTCGGCGCCGCTACGATCGACGCGGAGGCACCGGAATCGTGAGCAGTCCCGTCGTCGTTGAGGCGATCGCCGGAATCCGGTCGGAGCTCGCGTCGGCGCGGTCGGCCGGCAAGACCGTCGCTCTCGTTCCCACCCTCGGCGCACTGCACCAGGGCCACCTCGCCCACGTCGAGCGGGCGCGCGAACTGGCGGATGTCGTCGTCGTGTCGATCTTCGTCAACCCCCTGCAATTTGGAGCGAACGAAGACCTCGCGAAGTATCCGCGCGACCTCGACGGCGATCTCGCTCTGTTGGCTCCGCACGGCGTCGAGTACGTGTTCGCGCCGACCGCCGCCGAGATGTACCCGGACGGTGGTACTCAGGTGAAGGTCACCGGCGGCCAGGTGGCGTCGCTTCTCGAAGGCCGCTCGCGCCCCGGCCACTTTGACGGAGTGCTGACCGTCGTGGCGAAGCTGCTGCAGATCGTGCAGCCGAACGTCGTGACCTTCGGACAGAAGGATGCGCAGCAGTTGTTCCTCGTGCAGCGAATGGTGCGCGACCTGAACATCGCGGTCGAGGTCGAAGTCATCGAGACGGTGCGCGAAGCCGACGGAGTCGCGATGTCGAGCCGTAACCGCTACCTCGGGCCGAACGAGCGCAAGGCCGCCCGGGCGCTCAGTCGCGCTCTCGAAGCCGCGCAGTCGGCGAGCGACCGCGGCATCGACACCGTGTTGGCTGCGGCGCAGTCGGTGCTGATGGATGAGAAGCTGGTCACCCTTGACTATCTCAAGGTCGTCAATCCGAAGACGTTCCTCCCCGTCGACGACAGCCACCGGGGGCTTGCACGGGTGTTGATCGCCGCGCAGGTCGGCCCGGCTCGCCTCATCGACAACGACTCCCTCTACCTGAATTGAGCTTTCGCTGTGACTGACGAGACGCCGGAAATCGAGGACATCGCCGAGCAGAAGGCTGTCCGGCTCGCGAAGCGCGAACGCCTGATTCAGGATGCCGAAACGGCCGGCGAGGGTGCGTATCCCGTTTCCGTACCGATCACGTCGACGATCGCCGACGTGCGGGCGAAGTTTCCCGACCTCGAGGTCGACGCCCAGACCGGGGAGGTTGTCGGGGTCGCCGGGCGCGTGGTGCATCTGCGCAACACGGGAAAGCTGTGTTTCGCGGCGTTGCAGGCGGGCGACGGGTCGCGCATCCAGGCGATGGTTTCGCTCGCCGAAGTAGGTGAGCCTTCGCTCGAGCGCTGGAAGGATCTCGTCGACCTCGGCGATTTCGTCTTCGTCTCGGGCGAAGTGATCTCGTCGCGACGGGGGGAGCTCAGCATCCTCGTCGCCGACTGGAAGATCGCCGCCAAAGCGCTCATGCCCCTGCCGAACCTGCATTCCGAACTCTCCGACGAGACCCGGATGCGGCAGCGCTACCTCGACCTCATTACGCGCGAGCAGGCTCGAGCAACGGTGAAGGCCCGCGCGACCGCGGTCGCAAGCCTGCGGGCGACGTTTGCCGGGCAGGACTTCCTCGAGGTCGAGACGCCCATGTTGCAGACGATCCACGGCGGAGCATCCGCCCGGCCGTTCGTCACCCACAGCAACGCGTTCGATACCGAACTCTTCCTGCGCATCGCGCCCGAGCTGTTTCTCAAGCGCGCCGTCGTCGGCGGGCTCGAGCGGGTATTCGAGATCAACCGCAACTTCCGCAACGAGGGTGCCGACTCGACCCACAGCCCCGAATTCGCGATGCTCGAGGCCTACCAGGCGTACGGCGACTACAGCTCGATCGCCGACCTCACGCAGGAGCTCATCCAGAACGCCGCGCGAGCTGTCGCCGGGTCGACGACCGTGACCTGGGCCGACGGCACCGAGTTCGACCTCGGCGGCGACTGGGCACGACTGCCGATGTACGCGTCGCTGAGCGAAGCGGCGGGGGTCGAGGTCACCCCGCAGTCGACGGTGCCCGAGCTCGAGAAGCTGGCCGCCACCGTTGGTGTCGAGGTCAACCTCCCCACTCACGGGAAGCTCGTCGAAGAACTCTGGGAGCACTTCGTGAAGCCCGGCCTCTCGGCGCCGACGTTCGTGATGGACTTCCCCGTCGACACCTCACCGCTGGTGCGCGACCACCGGACGATTCCGGGCGTCGTCGAGAAGTGGGACCTCTACGTGCGCGGTTTCGAACTCGCGACCGGCTACTCCGAACTGGTCGACCCGGTCATCCAGCGCGAACGATTCGTCGAACAGGCCAAGCAGGGCGCGCGCGGCGACGTCGAGGCGATGCGGCTCGACGAGGAGTTCCTGCGCGCGATGGAGCACGGGATGCCGCCGATGGGCGGAATGGGGATGGGAATCGACCGCCTGCTGATGGCGATCACCGGCCTCGGCATCCGCGAGACGATCCTCTTCCCGTTGGTGAAGTAGGGGTCCACCCCCGAACTGGCGGTGGTGACGTTGCGGGGCCTTGAGTAGCCTTTGAGAACCCCCGAAGTCCTTTGAGCCCCCGCAGAAGGAAACCCCCGTGCCGAAGCTCCCGGCCCGGCGTATCCCCGTCATGATCACGCTTGCCGTCCTCGTCGGCGTCGGATCCGCCTCAATTCCGGCTCCCGCGCGCGCATCGGACGGCCCGATAACGGTTCCCGTCAGCCCGGTCGACGGGGCCCTGTTCGACGTCGGCGACCTCGAGTTCGTCTGGACTGAGCCGCGCGACGCCACGGGGTATGAACTGCGGAGCGGTCTCGACGGCAGGGTCGATCCCAAAGGGGCGCTCGTCGATGCCCCCTCGACCACCACCCTGCTGACGGTGACGCCTGTGCTCGTGGTCAACGGCCTTCCGGAGGGCACGTACTACTGGCAGGTGCGGGCTCGCGATGCCGCCGGCGAGCCGGGTTCGTGGTCGGATGTCCGCGAGGTCACGGTCGACTTGCCTGGCGAGGGCGGCGGGCTGCAACTCGAGACGCTCGCGCTGGACGACTACGTCATCGAGCAAGCGCCCCTGGCGCCGACGGTCGTATCCGGGGGCCCGGGCGGCGTCGGCCTGGTGTCGATCCTGATCGCGGGGCTCTTCTCGGTGCTGCTGCTGAGCGTCGTGGTGCGCCGAGCGGTGACTGTTAGGGTGCGTTCGTGAGCCAGAACACGCCCCGAACCCCCGGTGAGAAGCCGCAGATTTCCCCAGCCCGCATCACGGTATGGATTGCGGTCGGCGGCATCGGACTCTTCCTGCTCATCAGCGGCATCGTCGGCATCATCGCCAAGGGCTGATGGACCGTCGCAGTTCGCGGCTCGTGATGCTCATCGGGCTCGCGGTCATCGTCGGCACGATCGCGATCGCCTGGGTCGTCGCGCGATAGTTCACCGGTTAGCCTGGATGCATGCCTGATGACTTCTGGGGCAACGCGATCTTCTCGCTCGTGCCGACCCTTCTGTTCGGCCTGCTGTTCTGGTTCGTGTTCCGCGCGATCTTCCGCTCCGACCGCGCCGAGCGCGAGGTCGCCGCTCAGGTCGAGGTCGAGGAACGCGCCAAGCGTGCCGCAACGAAGGAACGCGCCGACTCCTGAGTGCCGACGCGTTCGCGTGGTCGTTCTCGAGGGTCAGACCTCGGGGGTAGGCGGCGTGTTCGGCGCGCGCGGTGCGCTGGGCTTCTCCTCTGGGGCGTCGGGCGTGGCGGGCGGCTCGACGGCGGGCACTTCGACGGCGGGCGCCTCGACGATCGGGACGGTCGGGGCGGTTTCGGAGCCCGCAACCGCCGCCTTCTTCTTCGCCTGCGAACGCACGAACAGCAGCACAGCGACCACGGCCGCGATGACGAGCAGCACGACCAGGCCGATACCGACGATCAGCAGGATGGGCGGGCCTGCAGGAGTCGCCGAGCCGCGGGCCGACATCTCGAGGCGCTGGTCGACCGCGGTAGCCCACGTGACGGTGGTACCCGAGAGTTC
>NZ_JANMSQ010000184.1:0-1830 GCF_031389465.1 Pseudolysinimonas sp. | reverse complement strand
CGAAGCCGCCGCTCCGACGGCCTCCCCTCCCATCCGGGCACGACTGGGAGGCTGGCGCTCCCGAGTCGGGAACGCCATCTACATCGCCGCCGGTCGCATCGACTGGGCCGAACCCGAGATCAAAGGCCTCGCCCACGTGGTGAAACCCGGCGACACCGTTCTCGACATCGGCGCGGGTCTGGGCATGTACACCGTCCCACTGACCTACCTCATCGGGCCGACCGGGCGGATCGACTCGGTCGACCCGCAGCCGCGCAACTTCCACGTGGTGCGGTTCCTGCGCGTCCTCGTCGGCACCGCGAGAGGAAAGCTGCGCCGCGTCGCCATGGGACCGCAGGCCGGCGAGGGCGAAATCGTCGTTCCGATCCGCGGACCCTTCCCGATCTTCGGCCACGGTCACCTTCGTCCTGTCGGCGCCCCGTCCACCGGTCGAATCCACCGCATCCGCACCGACATCGACACCGTCGACGCGTGGGTCGAGAGGGAGGCCCTCGCACGTATCGCGTTCATCAAAATCGACGTCGAGGGGTTCGAGCCTTCCGTCGTGGCCGGAGCACGCCAGGTCATCGATCGTGATCGGCCGAGCCTGCTCATGGAAATCGAGGACCGCCACCTCGTGCGCTACGAGCGCGACGCGGCCGGTTTCCTGCAAGAGATCGCCGACCGCTGGCCCGAATACCGGATGTACACCTGGGTCGCCGGGAAGTGGAAAGAAACCGACAAGGTGCGTCCCGAGGTGCGCAACTACCTGTTCACGACACTCGTACTCGCTTAGGCCGAAGCAACCCTCGGGATTTCGAGCCACAGGTCGACCTCGTCGTCATCGAGGGAGTCTCCGAGGAGGCTGGCACTGCCGTCGTCGCTCGACCGCAGGCCGACAACGGTAACCGCCACATCGGAGCCCTCCGGCACGGTACGCGCAATGACTTTGTCGGCGTTCGTACGGCGCAGGGCGTCGGCGAGAGCTCCGAGCACTCTGTCGAGTTCTTCGCCCTCGAGGTCGTCGATTCCGCCCTCGTCGAGCAGCGTGACCGTCGTCCCACGCCTACGGGCGAGCATGACCTGTTCCCGTACGGTGTCGTTCAGGAGCTTGCGCCCGCGGATCTCATCGCGAATGGCGCCCTCAAGGTGAAGACACTCGGCGCGTTGCGCGGCGGTCAGATCGCCCCCGCTCTGCTGGATGGTGCGCAGCATCGGCAGCGCCATGACGGTCGTCTGCCCGAGCCGGAACTGCCGCTCGTTGAGGTGCGCCTCCTGAGCCGCCTGCCACTCCGTCGCGCCGCGCTCGGCGATAGCGAAGCGTTGCGAGTCGCGCACCGCCTTCGCGAGGGCGTTGGTGAGCAGATGCGCGACACCGACCCACGACGCCGAACCGATCACACCGAGGCCGGCGAGGGCGCCCGGCCCCGCCCAGAGAACCGTCTGCACGACGAGGAACCCGATCCCGAACCAGGCGAAGCCCGGTCGGCGGCGTACCGCGGTGATCGTCATGAGGGTTCCGACGGCGGCGACGTACCAGGTCGCGTAGCCGTTGCCGCCCTCGCGCTGCGGGTCGAGTACCGACGCGACGAGGAGAGGCAGGACGACCGTGATCGCGACGGCGAACGCGGCGAGCCAGACCGGCATCCGGGGCCGTTTGTCGGGGAAGAGCACGGCGAACGTCGCGATCGCGTAGATCGCCATCGCTGCGATGACGGGCCCGTTCGACGAGGCGAAGCCGAACGGCAGGGAGTACACCCCGAGCACGATGAGGTAGCTGGAGAACAGCGCGGCGACGACCACGATCAACGGCCGCGGAACGGTGACTCTCACCGGGCCTCCTCGAGGTCG
>NZ_JANMSQ010000146.1:0-4677 GCF_031389465.1 Pseudolysinimonas sp. | reverse complement strand
ATCGTGCTCACCACCGCCCTGATCTACGTGTCGGGTCCCCTGCGCGACCACGTCGACCCCGCGCCGCTCACGGTCTTCCTGTTCGTCACGGGGGGCATCGTGCTTGTGTCGGGCGCGCTCGAGGTCTGGCTCAAGCTGCGGCCACGCAAGCTCGGCAAACCGATCCCCTCGGGCCGACCCGAAGACCGTGCGTTCGTGCTGCGGGTCGCGGCGGCCGGCGACATCCTCGCGGTGCTTGTCGTCATCGTCGGCGCCCTCGGTGTCGCGCGCTCGTTTGGCTCGCTCGTCATTGTCGGCGCGGCAGGGGGTGCCATCGACCCGGTTACGTTCTGGCGGTCGGTCGGGTTCACGGTGCTCGCGATCGGCGTCGCTGCGGCCTTGGCGCTTCTGCCGGGTCGCCTGAACATCGAGTCCTCCGACGACCCGCCTGCACCGTCCGGAGGGTGGCTGCGCCGAGCGGCCCTGCGCGAGTTCGACCCGCGGCAGGACTGCCCGAGTATCACCGGACTCGGCATCGCGATTGTCGCTGTCGTCGCCGTCGTATCGGTCGGGTTCATCGGTGCTGCCGGGCTCTGGCCGCTCACCGTCGGGGGCACTCTGGGCATCGTCGCGGTCGCGGTCGGTCTTCTCGGCGCGATCACGTCGCTCTTGGGACTCATCGTGCTGAGCCTCCGCCGTCGCCGACCCCTCGCGCTGTTCGAGCTTCTCGGGTTGCGCTCCGACCCGGTGATCGCGCTCGTCCTGGTCATCCCGGTCGTAATCGCGCAGTTGAGCGGAAGTGTCGGGCTGCACGGAGTCGACCGGCTCGCGATCGACGCTGTCCCCGTCGAGCGGCCCGACCTTCAGGAGGCGTTCGACGATTGGATCGAGCGCTCCGACGGCTGCGAGGCGACCCTCGACGGGGTCGCCGTGCGCCCCCTCGTGCTCGTCGCGGCGGAGGGCGGCGGCATCCGGGCGGCCACCTGGACCGTCGCGACGCTCGCCGAGTTCGCCGCCGACGGGCGTTGTGCCGCGGATTCGGTGTTCCTCTCCAGCGGAGTCAGCGGCGGGTCGATCGGCCTCGCGGTCGCCGCGACCCTCGACCGCGACGACGACGGTGGTGCCGGCAACCTCGCCGCCGATGCTGCGTTCTCTGATTACCCGGACCGGGTGCGCGCCGCGATCGGCGAGATCGGGGATTCGGCCGCGCTTCCGGGTGCCGTCGTCGGACTCATCGGCAGCGACCCGCTCGCCTCGACCACCGGGCTCCGCTCCCCGACTTTTGAAGACCCGACGCGGTGGCGAGATCGCGCCGCCCTCATCGAGGACGCCTGGCGGGATGCCGACGCGTCGCTCGCGCTCCCCTGGGGGGCCGAGCCGGCAGCGCCGACCGGTCTCGTCGTCTTCAACTCCGCCGACATCCTCTCCGGTTGTCGGGCGGTGGTGAGCCAGGTCGAACTCGGCGTGGGGCGCTTCGGGTCGACCACCGAAGAGTCGCACGGCGGCGACGCGGAGGGCAACGCCCAACGGCCGCGGTGTGACCAGGGGTCGGCGGAGCCGGCGCTCACTCTCGACCTCGTCGACTTCTTCGGCTCCTGCGCGTTCGGGGCCGACTGGGCGACCGCGTCGATGCTGTCGGCCCGGTTCCCGGTCGTCACCCCGGGCGGCGTGATCGACCGCAGCGCGGCCTGCGGCGCAGACGAGGGTGTCCCAGGTGACGACCGCGACCGGCTCCACCTCGTCGACGGCGGCTACGCCGAGAATTCGGGTCTCGGGCTCATCGCCGACATCTCCCCCGACCTCGCCCGCATCGTCGCGGAATACAACACCGAGGCGGATGTCGACGTGGTGCCGTATCTCGTCTACATCCAGAACTCGCCCGGTGCCTACCTGGCCGCGCGCGCCCAGGAGTCGGTGCCCGAACTGTCGGTGCCGATCGCCGGCTTCGGCACGAAGGCGACGCAGGTAACACCGAACTCGTGGATCCAGCGGGCGATGGCGGCGTTCGACATGTCGTCGGACCAGGTCGTGATCGCGGCCGCCGGCACCGAGCCGTCGGTGACCGTCCCGCTGGGCTGGGGTCTCTCCGACGCGACCTTCGATCAGCTGCTCGCCGCAGCGAGCGCCCAGGCGTCGAGCGCCACCTGCGCGGTGCCCGAGTGGAGCGAGTACCGCTGCGTCGGCGAGCTGCTCGACCTGTTCGACTAGTCCTCGTCGTCAGCCGTCGTCGTCGCGGTTGTTGCGGAAGTAGCGCACCGCCTGCCAGAGCAGCACGACGAACACGACGACACCGCCCGCGAGCAGCAGGAGGTTGAGCCAGGCGGGTGCACCCGCTGGCACCGGGATCGGGTAGAGCCTCACTGCCACGCCTCGTCGGGGATCTCACCGATGAACCAGAACGACCAGCCGACCACGACCGCCACAAACGCGAGCACCAACAGATAGAGCGCGGTGACGGCGATGCCGATCCACAGACCGGCGAGCGCGAGCCCGCGGCCACGTTCGCCGGTGCGTTTGATCTGCCGAAGGGCGATGATCGCCAGCGGGATGCCAGCCGGCGCGAGGATCACCGCGACGATCAGGCTGAGCAGCGCGAAGTCGTTGACCTTCGTCGCCGGGGCGCCCAACCTGCTCATGGCGCCAACACTAGCCAGCAGCAGGTGGCGTCACATTGCCGAGCCGGGTTCTAGTGTGTGAGCGTGAACATCGACGACGCCGGATCCGGCATCATCCGCCTGCCCCTCGACGGCCGAGCTGAACTCGCGGCGCGACTCGGAGTCACCGCGTGAGCGCGCTGCCCGACCGGGTGTCAGCGGTCGTCATCGGTGCGGGGCCCGCCGGCCTCGCTGCCGCCGCCGAACTGAAGCGCGTCGGTGTCGAGACGATCGTGCTCGACAAAGCCGACAGGGTCGGTGCGAGCTGGGCCGGCCACTACGACCGGCTGCACCTGCACACCTCGCGCGGACTTTCCGGACTGCCCGGCTACCGCATCCCGCGCCGCTACGGACGCTGGGTGGCACGCGACGACCTGCTCGCCTACTTCGCCGAGTACGCCGACCTGCACGACCTCGATGTGCGCCTCGGGGTGGCCGCCTTGGCCGTCGAACGCGGGGCCGACGAATGGCGGGTCTCCTGGCGCCGCGGCGACGAGCACGGGGCCATCGCCGCCGACACCGTGGTTGTCGCGACCGGGTACAACCACACCGCCAAGCTGCCCGACTGGCCCGGACTGCAATCGTTCACCGGCAAGGTGGTGCACTCCAGCGAGTACAAGAACCCCGGGCTGCTCGGCGCGCGCGAGGCGCTGGTGATCGGGCCGGGCAACAGCGGCGCCGAAATCGCTGCCGACCTCGCGGATGCGGGAGTTCGGGTGGCGCTCGCGATGCGAACCCCGCCGAACGTTGTCTTGCGGGCGGTGGCCGGCATCCCGGGTCAAGCGCTCGTCATCGGGATGGCTCCCCTCCCGGTGAAGGCCCAGGATGCACTCGCCGGTCTGCTGCAGCGCATCGCCGTCGGCGACCTGCGCAAGTACGGCATCCCGAAGGCACCGCGCGGAATCGCGACGCAGCTGCTTCGGGATGACGTCACTCCGACGATCGACGTCGGCCTGATTCGCGCGCTCAAGTCCGGGGCGGTGACAGTCGTCGCCGCGGTCGAGCGGTTCACCAAGGATTCCGTGGTGCACGCCGACGGCACCGAACTGCGCCCCGACGCCGTCGTGGTCGCGACCGGCTTCCAGCGCAGACTCGAAGAGCTCGTCGGCGACCTCGGCGTTCTCGCAGGCAGCGGTCGCCCGCTCGTCAATGCGGACGCACAGCTCGCCGCACATCCTGGACTTTTCTTCCTCGGCTACTCGAATCCGCTGACCGGCAACCTCCGGCAGGTCGGACTCGACGCGACGAAGATCGCAAAGGCGGTCGCGAAGGGAGTCGCTGCGGGCTGAGGCTGTTTGCAGCACGCCGCTAAGCTGAGGGCCAGCCGACACTCAGAAGGGCACTCACATGGCAGAGCGCAGCAGCCGCAGCGGCAAGAAGGTCGTACAGGCGGAGTCGGCCCCCGCGCCGGCAACCACCGCGAAGGAACGGGCTGCGATCAAGGCGGAAGCCGATCAGCGGGTCCGCGAGGGTGGCGGCTGGAAGGCATCCGATTCGGCGAAATCCGGCGCGACCATCAAGCGCGTCATCGCCTTCATCCTGTGGGGCATCGCGATCGCCCTCGAAGGCGTCGGCATCTGGTACCTGCTCACGCAGATCGGCACGAATGTCGACGGTGAGCCGATCAAGGGCTTCATCCCGAGCGACTACCTCATGTGGGCGCTCATCGGCCTGCTCGTCGTCATCGGCATCCTGACGATCGTCGGCTCGCAGCTCTGGAAGGCCGCCAACCAGGCCGACCCCGCATCGCGGCAGGAGAAGTTCCGCTTCTTCGTGCAGAACCAGCTGGTCGCGATCATCCCGCTCATCGCCTTCGTGCCGATCATCGTCGTGATCTTGCTCAACAAGAACCTCGACAACAAGACCAAGGGCATCGCGGGTGCCGTCGGCGCCGTCGTTCTCGTCATCGCCGTGCTGGTGGGCATCGAGTACAACCCGGCCTCGCAAGAGGCGAACACCGAAGACGTCATCGAAGGCGAGATCGCCAACGAAGGCCAGGTCGACGAGTACACCGCGATCGTCACGGAACTCACCGGGGCCGACA
>NZ_JANMSQ010000128.1:0-12373 GCF_031389465.1 Pseudolysinimonas sp. | reverse complement strand
AGCGGTCGGGCAACCGGGATGCGCGTGCCCAGCACTTGCGAGACGATGTCGCGAGCGATCTGCTGATCCGACAAGCCCACCTCGGCGAGGATCTCACCGCGATCGCCGTGGTCGAGGAACTGGTCGGGTAGCCCGAGTTCGTCGACAGCCGTGTCGACTCCGGCGGCGCGCAGTTCCTGGCGGATGCGGGTACCGATGCCGCCGACCCGAATGCCGTCCTCGATGGTGACGACGAGACGGTAGTCACGAGCCATGTCGATGATCGACGCGGGCACGGGGATGACCCACCGCGGGTCGACGACGGTGGCACCGATCCCCTGGGCCGCGAGCCGTTCCGCGACCTGAAGTCCGAGCTTCGCCATCGGCCCGACCGTGACGATGAGTACGTCGCGGTGCGCCGCCTCGCGCAGCACGTCGACGCCGTCGGCGGTGCGGCGGGCGGCATCCAGCTCGCTCCCGACGGTGCCCTTCGAGTAGCGCAGCACGGTCGGGGCGTCGTCAACCTGCACGGCCTCGCGCAGCTGCTCGCGGAGCCGGGCCGAGTCGCGCGGGGCCGCGATCCGGATGTGCGGCACCGCTTGGAGGATCGCGAGGTCCCACATCCCGTGGTGGCTCGGACCGTCGGGCCCGGTCACCCCGGCCCGGTCGAGCACGAAGGTCACCCCGGCTCGGTGGAGCGCGACATCCATGAGTACCTGATCGAACGCGCGGTTCACGAACGTCGCGTACAGGGCGACCACCGGATGCAGGCCGCCGTAGGCGAGCCCTGCCGCACTGGTGACGGCGTGCTGCTCGGCGATGCCGACGTCGAACACCCGGTCGGGGTACTTCTCGGCGAATCGATGGAGGCCGGTCGGCCGCAGCATCGCCGCGGTGATGCCGACGAGCCGTGGGTTCTCATCTGCGAGCTCGACGATTTCGTCGGCGAACACGCTCGTCCACGACGGCCGCGATGCCGCCTCGACGGGTTCGCCGGTTTCGGGGTCGATCTGCCCGACCGCGTGGAACTGGTCGGCGACATCCGCGATCGCCGGGCCGTAGCCGTGGCCCTTCTCGGTGATGACATGCACGATGACGGGTGCTTCGTACTCTTTCGCCTGACGCAGGGTCGACTCGAGAGCGGCCAGGTCGTGCCCGTGCACCGGGCCGAGGTACTTGATCTCGAGGTTGGAGTAGAGCGCCTGGTTGTTGGTGAATCGGGAGAGGAAGCCGTGCACCGCACCGCGTGTTCCGCGGTAGAGCGCGCGACCGACGGTGCCGAACTTGTCGAACACCTGCTGGCTCGTGCGATGGAGGCGGCGGTAGGAGCGACGGGTGCGCACGTCGTTAAGGAACCGCGCCATCCCGCCGATCGTCGGTGCGTAGGAGCGACCGTTGTCGTTGACGATAATGACGAGCCGACGGGAGTTGTCGTCACTGATGTTGTTGAGCGCCTCCCAGGTCATCCCGCCGGTGAGCGCCCCATCGCCGACGACCGCGACGACGTACCGGTCGCCCTGCCCGGTCATCGCGAACGCCCGCGAGATGCCGTCCGCCCACGACAGCGATGAGGATGCGTGCGAACTTTCGACGATGTCGTGCTCGCTCTCCGAGCGCTGCGGGTAGCCGGCCAGGCCGCCCTTCATCCGCAGCCGAGAAAAGTCCTGTCGCCCGGTGAGCAGCTTGTGCACGTAGCTCTGGTGCCCGGTGTCGAACACGACGGCATCGCGGGGCGAGTCGAACACCCGGTGGATCGCCATCGTCAGTTCGACGACGCCGAGGTTAGGGCCGAGGTGCCCGCCGGTCTTCGAGACCTCGGTCACGAGGAAGCGCCGGATCTCGGCACCGAGCTCGGCGAGTTGCTCTTTGCTCAACGCGTCAAGGTCGCGGGGCCCGCGGATGCCCTCGAGCACAGTCATGCTCCGAGCCTAGCCGCGCGTCAGACGAGCGACCTGAGCACGTACTGAAGGATGCCGCCGTTGCGGTAGTAGTCCGCCTCCCCGGGGGTGTCGATGCGAACGACCGCGTCGAACTCGACCGTCTTCTTCCCCTCGGGCGAGAACTCGCTCGGCGCCGCAGTGACCTTCACGGTCTTCGGCGTGACTCCCTCGTTGAGCTGCTCGAGCCCTTCGATCGAGACGATCTCGGTTCCGTCGAGACCGAGCGTCTCCCAGGTCTGACCCGCGGGGAACTGCAGCGGCACGACACCCATCCCGATCAGATTGGAGCGATGGATGCGCTCGAAGCTCTCGGTGATGACCGCCTTCACGCCGAGCAGCGAGGTGCCCTTGGCCGCCCAGTCGCGCGACGAGCCGGAGCCGTACTCCTTGCCGCCGAAGATCACGAGCGGGGTGCCTGTGGCCTGGTAGTTCATGCACGCGTCGTAGATGAAAGACTGCGGGCCGCCGGGCTTCGTGAAGTCGCGGGTGTAGCTGCCCTCGACGACCGCGCCGTCGTTGACCGCGCTGACCAGCAGGTTCTTGAGCCGGATGTTCGCGAAGGTGCCGCGGATCATTACTTCGTGGTTGCCGCGGCGCGAGCCGTACGAGTTGAAGTCGACACGGTCGACGCCGTGCTCGGTGAGATAATCGGCCGCCGGAGTTCCCGGCTTGATGTTGCCAGCCGGGCTGATGTGGTCGGTCGTGACCGAGTCGCCGAGCGTCGCCATTACTCGGGCACCATGGATGTCGGCGACCGGGGTCAGCTCCATCGTCATGCCGTCGAAGTACGGCGCCTTGCGCACGTAGGTCGAGTTCGGGTCCCACTGGAAGATCGGGTCGTTGGGCGTCGGCAGGCTGTTCCAGCGCTCGTCGCCGTCGAAGACGGTCGCGTACTGCTTGATGAACTGCTCGCGCGAGATCGACGAGTCGATCGTCTGCTGCACCTCTTCGGGCGACGGCCAGATGTCCTTGAGGAACACGTCATTGCCGTCGGCATCCGTGCCGAGCGCATCGATCGCGAAGTCGAAGTGCATCGAACCCGCGAGCGCGTAGGCGACGACGAGCGGCGGAGAAGCCAGGTAGTTCATCTTCACGTCGGGGCTGATGCGCCCCTCGAAGTTGCGGTTGCCCGAGAGCACCGCGGTGACCGCGAGGTCGTGCTCGTTGACCGCCGCAGATACCTCGTCGATGAGCGGGCCCGAGTTGCCGATGCAGACCGTGCAGCCGTAGCCGACCGTGTAGAAGCCGATGCTCTCGAGCGACTTGTCGAGGCCCGACTTCTCGTAGTAGTCGGTGACGACCTTCGAGCCCGGGGCGAGAGTGGTCTTCACCCACGGCTTGCGCTTGAGCCCCTTGTTCACGGCGTTGCGAGCCAGCAGCCCCGCCGCGATCATGACCGACGGGTTCGACGTGTTCGTGCAGGAGGTGATCGCCGCGAGCGTCACAGCGCCATTGTCGAGGAGGTACGTCGTGCCCTCGGGGGTGGTGACCTTCACGGGTTTCGACGCCGCTGCCGGAGCCCCGGAGGAGATGTGTACCTCGTGAGTGTGCTCTTCTTCGTCGCCGGGACGACCACCCGGGTCGGAGGCCGGGAAGGAATGCTTCGACTCGAGATCGACGATGTCGTGGCTGATTGACGGGGTCGTGTAGCTCAGGATGTCCTTCTCGAACTGCGCCTTCGAGTCGGCGAGCAGGATGCGGTCTTGCGGGCGCTTCGGGCCGGCGATCGAGGGGACGACGGTCGAGAGGTCGAGCTCGAGGTACTCGCTGAACACGGGCTCGTGCTCCGCGTCGTGCCAGAGCTTCTGCAGCTTCGCGTAGGCCTCGACGAGCGCGACCGTCTGCTCGTCGCGCCCGGTGAGGCGCAGGTAGTCGAGGGTGACGTCATCGATTGGGAAGATCGCAGCGGTCGAACCGAACTCCGGGCTCATGTTGCCGATCGTGGCGCGGTTGGCGAGCGGCACCGACGCGACGCCCTTGCCGTAGAACTCGACGAACTTGCCGACCACGCCGTGTTTGCGCAACAGGTCGGTGATGGTGAGCACGACGTCCGTCGCTGTAACCCCCGCAGGGATCTCGCCCGTGAGCTTGAAGCCGACGACACGCGGGATGAGCATCGACACCGGCTGGCCGAGCATCGCCGCCTCGGCCTCGATGCCGCCCACGCCCCAACCGAGCACACCGAGACCGTTGACCATGGTGGTGTGGCTGTCGGTGCCGACACACGTGTCGGGGTAGGCGCGCAAGACCCCGTCGACCTCGCGGTCGTAGATGACTTTCGCCAGATGCTCGATGTTGACCTGGTGCACGATTCCCGTTCCGGGCGGCACGACCTTGAAGTCCTGGAAGGCGGTCTGGCCCCAGCGAAGGAACTGGTAGCGCTCGCCGTTGCGCTGGTACTCGATCTCGACGTTGCGCTCGAGGGCGTTCTCGGAACCGAACAGGTCGGCGATGACCGAGTGGTCGATGACCATTTCGGCGGGCGAGAGCGGGTTGATCTTGTCGGGGTTGCCGCCGAGCGCGGTCACGGCTTCGCGCATCGTGGCGAGGTCGACGATGCAGGGGACGCCGGTGAAGTCCTGCATGATGACGCGGGCGGGGGTGAATTGGATCTCGGTGTCGGGCTCGGCCGTGGGCACCCAGGCGCCGAGCGCCTCGATCTGCGCCTTAGTGACGTTGGCGCCGTCTTCGGTGCGCAGCAGGTTCTCGAGCAGCACCTTGAGGCTGAATGGAAGCTTCTCGTGCCCGGGAACGGTGTCGATGCGGAAGATCTCGTAGTCGGTGCTGCCGACCGTGAGGGTGTCCTTCGAACTGAAGCTGTTGACCTTCGACACTGTTGTCTCCTCGTGACACCGCGCTTGCCCGCCAGGCAATCCTAAGCCTGGCCGGTCGCGATTTATCTTGACGTCGAGATAATTCTAGCGCCCGTCGGCGGGTTCTTCACGAGCACGCCACGCGGTGCGCACCAGAAGCCAGGTAACCCAGAGAAGTGCGGCGTAGAGCGGCACTCCCATGACGAGCTTGGTGGCAGCGAGGGCTTCGGTCGACTCCGCGAGATAGAGCGGTACCTGTACCGCGAGCCGCACTGCCGAGAGCGTCGCCCACAAGATCGTCGCGACCGTGGCGACCCTTAGTTTCGCCGGATTCCGCCGCCAGTCGTCGTCACCGAGCAGCAGCCCCACGATTACGCCGACGAACGGGCGACGCGCCAGAAGGCTGACGATCATCACCACCAACACCCCGCCGTTGATGAAGAAGCCGGGTACGAAGTTGTCGTTGGCGTTGCCCGTGAAGAGCGCGAGGGTAGCCGAGATCCCGATCCCGAGGGCGCCGGCGAGCGCGGTCGTGACCGGCTGACGCGTGACGACCCGCACGACGATGAAGACGAGGGCGAGGGCGAGCGGGGCGAGCACCGACGGCACCAGGTCGTGCGTGATCGTGTACGTGACCAAGAACCCGAGTCCAGGAAGAATGGACTCCACGAGGCCGCGGGCGCCGCCGATCGCGGCGAGCAGTGCGCCGGCCGTCGGGGTCTCCCCCGGCGTCACCTTGCCTAGGCCGGAACGTCGCGCTGCGGCAGACATCGCCTCGCGGAACGTCGGGACGGCGTCATCCGCCGGCTGTTGTTCTGCCATCGTCAGACCTGGGCCGCCGGGCCGGTCGGGGTGGCTCCGGCGACCGACGACGGGACGTGCAGGGGGATGAGGTCACGCGGCGGCATCGGGGTGGTGCCGCGCACGACGACGACGGTCCGGAACAGTTCCTCGACCTTGGCGGCGGCCTCGGGGTTCACCGCAGCCTCACCGCTGATCACTCCGCGCAGAAACCACCGCGGTCCGTCGACGCCGACGAAGCGGGCGATCCGCACGCCCTGGCCGCCGGGCGCGGGGATCTCGGCCCGCAGCTCGGGCCCGAGCGATCCGGTGCTCGCGGCGGTCCGGCCGCCCTGCTTCTCGATCTGCTGCACGATCTGCTCGCGAATCTCGTGCCACAGTCCGCTCGACCGCGGTGCCGCAAACGGCTGCAGTTGGAGCGTCGACCCGGCGTAGTCGAGGGCAACGGCGACGACGCGCTTGTTGCCCTCCTCCACCTCGAGGCGCACGGCGAGGTCGGCGCGCGGGAGCAACTTGATGCCCCCGAGGTCGACATAGGGCCGCACCGGGTTGGCTTCTGAGTCGTCGAACGGACCGGCCGTCGCACGATCGGCCGGGGCGGATTTGGGGTGTTCGGTGTCGCTCACGAGGTAACTGCTCCTGTTGTGCTGTCGGATGCCCCGTATCCGGTCGACCCGAAGCCGCCTTCGCCGCGGTCGCTGCCGGGGAGGCGCTCGACTTCGACGAACCGTACGCTCGGCACGGGCATCACGATGAGTTGCGCGATCCGGTCGCCCGCAGCGATCGCGTACGACTCACGGGCGTCGGTGTTGAGCAGTGTCACGCGGAGCTCCCCGCGATAGCCGGCATCCACCGTGCCCGGCGAATTCACAATCGTGATTCCGTGCTTCGCAGCCAGCCCGCTGCGCGGCACGACGAAGCCCACGTACCCGTTCGGCAGGGCGATCTTGAGGCCGGTACCGACCGTCGCCCGCTCGCCGGGGGCAAGCACGATGTCGTCGGACGAGACCAGATCCGCGCCGGCATCGCCTGGGTGGGCGTAGACCGGGAGGGTGCCTGAGAACAGCACCTCTATCGACTCGGTCACCTGACGAGGCTAGCCCATGCTCGAATAGAGGCATGCGGTATCGCGAACGGCCCAATTCCTTCCGGGAAAGGCTCTGGCCGGGTTGGTGGGTGTTCCTGGCGACGGCGCTCGTCATCCCTGCGAGCCTTCTGGTCTTTCTCCCGATCTCCTCCGCCGCGGGCATCGCGGTCGCGATCGTGCTCTACGGCGCAATCGTCATCGCCTTGCTGGCGACCACCCCGGTGATCGAGGTGACCGACGGGATGCTGCGCGTCGGTCGGGCGCGAATCGAGCGCTCGTTCGTCGGTGCCGTCACCGCGCACACCGGATCGGATGCCGTCGCAGAACGCGGTACTCGACTCGACGCGCGGGCCTGGCTCGTGCTGCGGGGCTGGATCTCGGGGGTCGTGCGGATCGAGATCACCGACGAGGCCGATCCGACGCCGTACTGGCTGGTCTCGACCAGGCGACCCGAAGAGTTGGCCGCCGCGTTGACGCCTTAGCGGATCAGGCCGAGCACTCGGTGCACATGGGCCCGAGCTTGGTGTCGTGGTCGAACTGCGACTGGTGCTTCACGAGGAAGCAGTTGACGCAGGTGAACTCGTCATCCTGAGGCGGGAGCACGACGACGTCGAGATCGAGGTCCGACAGGTCGGCGCCGCCCAGCTCGAAGCCATCGGCAGACGCATCATCGACGTCAACAACGCCCGAGAGCTTGTCCGGGGTGCGCTCCTGCAGGGCCTGGATCGACTCCGTGTCGTCGTCGGTCTTGCGCGGTGCGTCGTAGTCGGTTGCCATGCCCATCCATCTCGTGTGTAGCTGCCGTGGTGCTCGATTCGGCGGCGTCAGTCTGCATGATCGACGGGGGAATCGCAAACCACCCGAAATCAGGCGGTCGCCACGTGCGGGTCAACTTCCGGCGCGCCCGCGATATTCCCCGGAATCCCGGACTCGCCGTGGCATCCTGGGGCCCGAGGGAGGTGCCCGATGGAAGAGTTGAAAGTCATCGGCGTGGAGAGCGGTTCGCTGCTCGTCGCCTCCGAGGAAGGCAACCGCTACCGAGTCGCTATCGACGACGTGCTGCAATCGCGGCTTCGTCAGTCGTCACCGGAGCCCGGGAACGTACGCAAACTTTCGCCGCGAGAGATCCAGTCGCACATCCGAGCCGGGATGTCGGCAGAAGACGTCGCCGCGATCACCGGGGTGCCCCTCGACTACGTGCAGCGCTTCGAAGGTCCGGTTCTCGCCGAACGCGAGTTCGTCATCGAATCCGCTCTCGCCGTGCCCGTGCAACTCGCCAACGAGACCGACCCCTTCGGCGGCGGCGTCACCTTCGGAACGGTGATCCGTCGACGGCTCGCCGACGGGCACGCGATCGGGGAACGCTGGGCCTCCTGGAAAGAGGAAGGTGGCGGCTGGGTCGTGAAACTCACGTTCGTCGCCGAAACCATCGACCACGACGCCCGGTGGTCGTTCGACCCCAAGAAGTCGACCCTTGCGCCCCTCAACCAGGAAGCGATCACGCTCTCGCAGCAGGGCGAGCAACCCGCGAACCTGCTGCCGCGCCTGCGGGCTGTGCCGCTCGACGAGCAAGCCGACGCTGCTCGCTTCGACAGCGGAGCGTTCAACCTCAGCCCCGCAGACACCGCGCCCTCCGAGGCACCGTTCTCAGGCCCCTCGTACTCGGACGCCCAGACCGGCCCCCTGCTCGAGCCCGTCCCCTACGGTCGCGTCGGCGACGTCGAGCTACTGCCGGTGAAGAAGAACCAGACCGCCGACCTACTCGAAGCCCTCCGCAAACGCCGTGGCGAACGCGACCCGATGGACCCCGACCCCGAAGAGTCCATCGCCGCGCGCCCGTCAACCGGCACCGTGCGACTCATCGACATTCCGCTCGACGGCACCGACGAAGTCCCGATCGACTCGATGCGCACCAAACCCACGGCGCGCGACACCGGCCCGAACGGTCGCCGCGGCAGCAAAGGGCGAGCCTCAATGCCATCCTGGGATGAGATCGTTTTCGGCGCCCGCACCGACGACGACCTGTAGCCGTCAGCCGAAGGCGCCGAACCTCAAGAGTGGGATGTGGGCTTCCTCCGGGGTGAGCGAGCCGTGCTGGCCGATCATGCTGCGACCCCGGTCGTTCTCGTCGAGGTAGTACGCGACGCGTTTGCGGGCCGCGACGAGGATGTCGCCGATGCGGGGCAGCACGTCGGGGTCGACATCGCCGAAGAAGCCAGCGTCGACGGCTTCGGAACGGGTCGCGATCCAAGCCCGCCCGCCCTCGGCCGCCTGCCAGCGCGCGAGGACTTCGACGGCATCCGCTTCTGGTTCGAGGTGCAGCGCGATACAGCGCGGCTCACCCGACACATGTCGCACGCCGGCGAGCAAACCGGAGTCGACGATGACGTGGTCGTCGCGAGGGATGTCGAGGCCGCCGTGGTCGCCCGTGACGAGTAACCCTGCCTTCGGGCCGAGCCCCGCGGCGAACGCGCCCACGGCCTCGTCCACCTCTTCGAGCGCCGACGACCAAGCCACGGAGGCGATCCCGGACGCGTGGGCCGCGACATCCAGCTCCGGCGCGTAGACATACGTGAGCGATCGGTCGTAGCTGCCATGGATGCGGCGCACCTCCGCGAGGCGGACCGCGATCGAGTCCCCCGCCCGGTACTCCGCACCACGCAGTACGGCCGCGGTGAAGCCTGAGTCGCGATAGCGGCCGGGGCCTACGGCGAATGTCGGAATCCCGACGGCCGTCGCTTGCTCGAAGAGCGTCGGCACCCGCTGCCAGGTACCCGGATCGAGGTCACCGCCCCAGCCCGTGAGCTGGTTGATGACCCGGTCGCCGCTGGAGTCGAAGCCGAGGTAGCCGATGAGTCCGTGCATCCCCGGGAGGACCCCGGTGGTGAGCGACGCGAGCGCCGATGCGGTCGTCGAGGGAAACACCGTCTGGATGACGTCGGACCTCGGTGCGGCGAGAAGCCGTCGGGCGTAGCCGCGATGGGCGTCGAGCGCGACCGTACCGAGCCCGTCGACGAGCAGCACGACGGCGTGCTGCACGAACGGCAGGTTCAGGTTGCCTCGTTCACCGCGAACCGAGAAGAGGCAATTCGACAGGACGTCGGTGAGGCTGAACCGGTGGGATTTGACCGCCGGTAACATGGCCCCGATCTTATGACTTCCCCACCTCCTCCCACCGCAGCAGACGACTCCGCGCCCGGCGACGGCACCATCCTCGACGTCGATGTCGCGACCGAGATGGAGGGCTCGTTCCTCGAGTACGCCTACTCGGTCATCTACTCGCGGGCCCTGCCCGACGCGCGCGACGGGCTCAAGCCCGTGCAACGCCGCATCCTGTTCCAGATGTCGGAGATGGGCCTTCGCCCCGACCGCGGACACGTGAAGAGCGCCCGCGTCGTCGGTGACGTGATGGGTCGCCTGCACCCGCACGGTGACACCGCGATCTACGACGCGCTCGTGCGCCTCGCCCAGGACTTCACGATGCGCGTGCCGCTCGTCGATGGGCACGGCAACTTCGGCTCGCTCGACGACGGCCCGGCAGCCGCTCGCTACACGGAGGCCAGGATGCGCGCGGCAGCCGTCGCGATGTGCGAAGGGCTCGACGAAGACGTCGTCGACTTCGTTCCGAACTACGACAACCAGCTCACCCAGCCCGAGGTACTGCCTGCGGCCTATCCGAACCTGCTCGTCAATGGCGCCTCGGGCATCGCGGTCGGCATGGCGACCAACATGGCGCCGCACAACCTCATCGAGGTAGCCGCGGCGGCGAAGCACCTGCTCGAAAACCCCGAAGCGACGCTCGACGAGCTGATGGCGTACGTGCCCGGCCCTGACCTGCCGACGGGTGGCACGATCGTCGGCCTCGATGGCATCCGGGATGCCTACGCCAACGGACGCGGCAGTTTCAAAACCCGCGCGAAGGTCACGGTCGAACAGGTCGGGCCCCGCAGAACCGCCCTCGTCGTCACCGAGCTGCCCTACCTGGTCGGACCCGAGAAGGTCATCGAGAAGATCAAAGACGGGGTGCAGGCGAAGAAGATCACCGGCATCTCGGATGTCACCGACCTCACCGATCGCAAGAACGGGATGCGGCTCGTCATCGGCATCAAGACCGGCTTCTCGCCGGAGGGCGTGCTCGAGCAGCTCTACCGCCTCACTCCGCTCGAAGACGGCTTCGGCATCAACAACGTCTGCCTCGTCGGCGGCCAGCCGCTGACCCTCGGCCTGCGGGACCTCCTGAAGGTCTACCTCGATCACCGCATCTCGGTGGTCACGCGACGCTCCCAATACCGGCTCACCCGCCGGCAGGAGCGTCTGCACCTCGTTCTCGGTCTGCTCATCGCGATTCTCGACATCGACGAGGTCATCCAGGTGGTGCGCTCATCGGATGACGCCGCCGCCGCCCGCGTCCGCCTGATCGAGGTCTTCGACCTCTCGGTGCTGCAAGCCGACTACATCCTCGAGCTGCAGTTGCGCCGCCTCACGAAGTTCTCGCGCATCGAACTCGAGCGCGAGCGCGACAAGCTGCAGGAGGAGATCGCCGAACTCGAAGCGCTGCTCGGCGACCCGGCACGCGTGCGCACTCAGGTGGGCGTCGAGCTGGATGACGTGGCCGAGCGCTTTGGCACCCCGCGTCGCACGCTGCTCACCGAGGCGAAGGCATCCATCGCGGCAACGCCCGCACAGCGTCGCGCCGCCGCGACCGGAGGGCCTGCCCTCGAGATCGCCGACGGCCCCACCCTGGTCGTACTGTCCACCACCGGACGCACCGTGCGGGTCGAGGGTGGCGAAGCGCAACTCCCTGAAACGCGCGCGCGCAGCGGTCGGCGCAACCGGCACGACGCGATCCTCTCCACGGTCGCCTCGACGGTGCGCGGCGAGCTCGGTGCCGTCACGTCACGAGGCCGCTTGGTGCGGTTCTCCCCCGTCGACCTGCCGTCGGTGCCCGCGAACTCGGTGCAGCTTGCCGCTGGCGCGCGTATCGGCGACTACTTGGGACTCGCCGACAAGAAGGAACGCGTGCTCGGGTTGGTGTCACTCAGCTCCGACGAGCCGATCGCCCTCGGTACGGCTTCCGGCGTTGTGAAGCGGGTCGCTGCCGGCGGCTGGCCCGCGAAGCCCGACTTCGAAGTGATTGCGCTGAAGCCCGGCGACGAGGTCGTCGGGATCGCACAGGGAGGCGACGCCGAGGAACTGGTGTTCGTCACAACCGACGCCCAGCTGCTGCGATTCGCCGCGTCGGCGGTGCGACCGCAGGGTGTCGCGGCAGGCGGCATGGCGGGCATCAACCTCTCTTCGGGCGCAAAGGTGCTGTTCTTCGGCACCGTAGACCCGTCGGCGGATGTCGTCGTCGCAACGATCTCGACACCCACCGAAACCCTCGCGGGAGCCGACCCGGGGCGCGCGAAGGTCTCCGCATTCAGCGAATTCCCGGGTAAGGGCCGCGCGACGGGCGGCGTGCGCGCGCACACCTTCCTCAAGGGCGAGAACTCCCTGGCGCTGGCCTGGGCCGGTCCGGCGCCTGCCCTTGCGGTCGGGCCCGACGGTTCATTGCGCACCCTCCCAGACGCGGGCGCGAAGCGCGACGCCTCCGGAACCCCGATGGATGCGGTGGTCGGCTCGATCGGCCGCACGCTTTAGAACATCGGGCCAGGAAGGCGTGGAATCCCGAGCCAGCTGAAGAGCAGGCTTGCGCCCCAGAGGACGAAGACCACGACCGCGAGGACCGCCATGGTGAGTGCGACGAGCAACAC
>NZ_JANMSQ010000114.1:0-2167 GCF_031389465.1 Pseudolysinimonas sp. | reverse complement strand
GCGTAGTCGGTGAGCGCGGCGGCCAGTCCGGCATCCGTCGTGGACAGGATGCGGGCGGCCAGCAGTCCGGCGTTGCGGGCACCACCGATCGAGACGGTCGCGACGGGGATCCCGGCCGGCATCTGCACGATCGAGAGCAGGGAGTCGAGCCCGTCGAGCTGTGCAAGCGGTACCGGCACGCCGATGACGGGGAGGGTCGTGACAGACGCGAGCATTCCGGGCAGGTGCGCGGCACCTCCGGCCCCCGCGATGATGACCCGGATGCCGCGGCCGGCCGCCGCCGACCCGAACGCGATCATCCGCTGCGGGGTGCGATGCGCCGACACCACTTCGACCTCGTGCGGGATGCCGAACGCTTTCAGCGTGTCCGCGGCATCGGACATCACCGACCAGTCGGAGTCCGAGCCCATGACGACCGCGACGACAGGCGCGGGATCTGCTCCGGAAGCCTGCTTCGGACGCTGTGCTGGCACGGATGCCATGGTACGGCTCAGTTCTGGAAGAAACCCGCCGCGGCGCGCGCCCGCGATCGGGCGTCGTCGAGGTTGTCACCGGTCACCGTCACGTGGCCGACCTTGCGTCCGGGACGCGACTCTTTGCCGTAGGCGTGGAACTTGGCAGCTGGCTCGCCCGCGAGCGCGATCGGGTAGCGGTCGGGCATCGTCTCCCCCGCCGGGCCGCCGAGCACGTTGACCATCACGGACCACAGAGCCCGTGGCGCGGGGTCGCCGAGCGGAAGGTCGAGCACAGCGCGTAGATGCTGCTCGAACTGGCTCGTGACCGCGCCCTCGATCGTCCAGTGACCGGTGTTGTGCGGGCGCATAGCGAGCTCGTTGACGAGCAGGCGGCCGTCCGCGGTCTCAAACAGCTCTACAGCGAGCACCCCCGTCACTTCGAGGCCGGCCGCGATGGTCGTCGCCAGGTCCCGCGCGGCGTCGGTCAGCGCCTCTCCGCCAGGCGCGGGCGCCACGACCTCTGCGCAGACCCCGTCTCGCTGGATCGACTCGACCAGCGGCCATGCCGCCACGTCGCCGGACGGGCGACGGGCCGCCAACTGCGCGAGCTCGCGGCGGAAGTCGACCAACTCCTCGACGAGGAGCGCTCCGCCTGACGCGTGCTCGTCGATGCCCGCGAACCAGTCGTCGGCGCCATCGGCGGCGCGCACGACCCGGACGCCCTTGCCGTCGTAGCCGCCACGCGGCGTCTTCACGACGCCGGCGCCCCCGTGAGCCGCGAGGAAGTCGCCGAGCTCGGAGGCGTCGTGGACGGCGGCCCAGGCCGGAACCGGTGCGCCGAGGGCCGCCAGCCGCTCGCGCATGTACAGCTTGTCCTGCGCGACCGCGAGGGCAGCAGGCCCCGGGCGGATCGGGATGCCGGCGGCCGCGAGCTCGGCGAGGACGGGCTGCGGCACGTGCTCGTGGTCGAAGGTCACCACGTCGACATCGCGGGCGAAGGCGACGACGGTCGCCGCGTCCCGGTAGTCGCCGACTGCGGTCGCCGCGATGCCGGCCGCGCTGCCCTCGACCTCAGCGAGCACACGCAGCTCGATACCAAGCTCGATCGCGGGAGGCACCATCATGCGCGCCAGCTGGCCACCGCCGATGACGCCGACTCTCACGCGTTCTCCGGATCGTTGAGGAAACGGCGGTTAGACTGTCGCCGCCGTTACGACCCTATTCCCCCGGAGGACGCCAACCGATGCGCACGCTCGTCGCTCAGTTCGCGCGCTTCGGGGTCGTCGGGGCCATCGGGTTCGTCATCAACCTCGTGGTGTTCAATGTTCTCCGGGCCACCGTGTTCAACCCCGACACCCTGCACGAGGGGCCGCTCTACGCGAACGTGGTTGCGACCGCCATCGCCATCGTCTTCAACTGGATGGGCAACCGGCACTGGACGTTCCGGGCTCACCGCGGGCGCCAGCTGCTGCGCGAGGGCATCGAGTTCGGGATCGTCAGCCTCGGCGGAATGTTCATCGGACTCGGCTGCCTGTGGGTCTCGCACTACGCGCTCGGGTTCACCAGCGTGCTCGCCGACAACATCGCATCGAACGTGATCGGTCTCGGTCTCGGCACCGCCTTCCGGTTCACCCTCTACCGGATGTGGGTCTTCGCCCCGCACCGCGGCGAGCCGGAGCCCGCGCTGTTCCCTGAGGTGGGCACCGGCAGCC
>NZ_JANMSQ010000109.1:0-1568 GCF_031389465.1 Pseudolysinimonas sp. | reverse complement strand
GCACGACGTTCGGCGGCAACCCGCTCGCGACCGCGACCGCAAACGCCGTGCTCGGAGAGATCGAGCGCTCCGACCTGGTGGGCACTGCCCGGGTGATGGGCGACCGCATCCGTGCCGGTCTCGCCACTCTCGAGCACCCCGCGATCATCGATGTCTCCGGGCGGGGACTGCTGATCGGCATCGGGCTCGACGGGCCGCACGCCGGGGCGGTCGCCACGCGCGCCCTCGAGCTGGGACTCATCGTCAACGCCGCAGCGGAGGATCGCATCCGTCTCGCCCCACCGCTCAGTATCGATGCTGACGACGTCGATCGCTTTCTCGGCCTCTTCCATTCCGCGCTCATGAGTACCGAAGGACTCTACGAATGACCCGCCATTTCCTCCGCGACGACGACCTCACGCAGGCCGAGCAGACCGAAATCCTCGACCTCGCCGAGCAGATCAAGGCCGACCGCTGGGGCCGTAAGCCGCTCGCCGGACCGCAGACCGTCGCGGTGATCTTCGACAAGTCGTCGACGCGCACCCGGGTCTCGTTTGCGGTGGGGATCGCCGACCTCGGCGGCATCCCGCTCATCATCTCGACGGCGAACAGCCAACTCGGCGGCAAGGAGAGCCCGTCCGACACCGCCCGGGTGCTGGAGCGGCAGGTCGCGGCGATCGTCTGGCGCACCTACGCCCAGTCCGGGCTCGAGCAGATGGCGGCCGGCACCACCGTCCCCGTCGTCAACGCGCTCTCCGACGACTTCCACCCGTGCCAGTTGCTCGCCGACCTGCTGACCATCCGGGAGCACAAGGGCACCCTTGCCGGGCTCACCGTGACGTTCCTCGGCGACGGGGCGAGCAACATGGCGCACAGCTACCTGCTCGCCTGCGCGACCGCGGGCATGCACGTGCGGGTCGCGGCTCCCGAGGAGTTCAGCCCGGCGGACGCGGTGGTGACGGATGCCGATGCTCGCGCCGCGCAGACCGGTGGCTCGGTGACACTCTTCACCGACCAGAACGAGGCGGTCGCCGGCGCTGATGTCGTCGTCACCGACACCTGGGTGTCGATGGGTAAGGAAGACGAGAAGGCGCACCGCGTCGCCGTCTTCGGCGGCTACCAGGTGACTCCCGAACTCATGACGCTCGCCAAGCCCGATGCGATCTTCCTGCACTGCCTTCCGGCCGACCGCGGCTACGAGGTCGCCGCCGACGTTATCGACGGCCCGCAAAGCGTCATCTGGGATGAAGCCGAGAACCGGCTGCACGCCCAGAAGGCCCTGCTGACCTGGCTGCTTGAGAGGAGTTCGCCGTGAGTGGGTCAGCGGTAGACGTTGTTGAGCAGGTTGGGGTCGCTCAGCAGGATGCTCGACAGCACGCCCCAGAAGACGATCGCCGCAATGATTCCCGCGCTGAGGGGGACCCAGAACGCGATCTTGTTCTTCACGAGCAGCAGGATTCCTACGCCGAGCGCGATGAGGTACAGCACGACGTGACTCACCGCGATGATCGTCGGACCGGCGCCCACGGTGCCGTTGAAGCCGCCCATGCCGCCCTGCCCGAGCGCTTCGTTCAGCAGCACCGGGTCGG
>NZ_JANMSQ010000106.1:0-1917 GCF_031389465.1 Pseudolysinimonas sp. | reverse complement strand
GCTAGCAACCATCGCGCTCATGCGTTAATGAAGGTCACGTGTGTGCGCTGTCGCCCGACGGGGCACGAAGTTGAGCGTTGGTGCCCGCTCCGACATGTGGCTGGCGTCGCTTAGGCATTCTGTGGAAAGCCCAGGTTGATGCCGCCATGGCTCGGATCGAGCCACCGGGACGTGATCGCCTTCTGGCGGGTGAAGAAGTGGATGGCATCGGGGCCGTAGGCCTTCGTGTCGCCGAAGAGCGAATCCTTCCAGCCGCCGAAGGAGTAGTAGCCGACCGGCACCGGGATGGGCACGTTGATGCCGATCATGCCGACCGTTGCCTCGCGCTGGAACCGCCGCGCCGCGCCGCCGTCGTTGGTGAAGATCGCGGTGCCGTTGCCGTACGGCGAGCCGTTGATGAGGGCGAGCCCCTCTTCGTATGACTCGACGCGCACGACCGACAGCACGGGGCCGAAGATCTCGTGCGTGTAGACATCGGATGTGGTCGGCACTTTGTCGATCAGGGTGGGTCCGAGCCAGAAGCCGTCGGCCTCCCCGTCGATCTCGATGCCCCGGCCGTCGACGACGATCGTCGCGCCGTCGGTCGCCGCCACATCGAGATACCCGGCGACCTTGTCGCGGTGCTCCTTCGTGATGAGCGGCCCCATGTCGCAGCCTCGGGTGCCATCGCCGACCTTCAGCCCCGCCATCCGCGACACGATCTTCGGGATGAGGTCATCCGCGATCGGGTCGACCGCGACGACGACCGAGATCGCCATGCACCGCTCCCCTGCGGAGCCGAAGCCCGCGTTCACGGCGGAGTCGGCGACGAGGTCGAGGTCGGCGTCGGGCAGCACGAGCATGTGGTTCTTCGCCCCGCCGAGCGCCTGCACGCGCTTGCCAGCAGCGGTGCCCGTCTCGTAGACGTACTTCGCGATCGGGGTCGACCCGACGAACGAGATCGACGCGACGTCGGGGTGGGTCAGCAGAGCATCCACCGCCTCTTTGTCGCCGTGCACGACGTTGAAAACGCCGTCGGGAAGGCCCGCCTCCTTCATCGCCTGCGCCATCCAGATCGCCGCCGACGGGTCCTTTTCGGAGGGCTTCAACACCACGGTGTTACCCAGCGCGATCGCGATCGGGAAGAACCACATCGGCACCATGGCCGGAAAGTTGAACGGCGAGATGATGCCGACGACGCCGAGCGCCTGCCGCACCGAATAGACGTCGACGCCGGTCGACGCGTTCTCGGTGTACTCGCCCTTCGCGAGGTGCGGGATGCCGCAGGCGAACTCGACGACCTCGATGCCACGGGCGATCTCGCCGAGCGCATCAGGGGTCACTTTGCCGTGTTCGCTGGTGAGGATCGCGGCCAGCTCTTCTTTGCGGGCGTTAAGGATCTCGCGGAAGGCGAACAACACGCCCTGCCGCTTGTTCCACGAGGCTTCGCTCCACGCGGGGAACGCCGCCGCAGCGACCTGCACGGCCGCGTCGACATCGGCGACCGACGCGAGCCGCACCTCACGCTGCACGACGCCGCGCGCAGGGTCGTAAACGGGGGCGGTGCGGGTCGAGGCGCCGGTGAAGGCGGCTCCAGAAACCCAGTGATCGAGCACGGTTGTAGCCATGCGGCAAGGCTACGCGCAAGACATTTCTCGAACATTTTGGCTTTTCGCGCGGTTCAACCGAGGGATGTCGTACCCCCTTGCGACACTTCAGACATGGATGCGACGCTCACCCTGATCATCGGCCTCGCCGTTGGGCTCCTGCTCGGCGGAGTGGTCGGCGTACTCGTCGGTCGTGCGCGCCGTACGCAGGCCGTCGCCGGCGCCGACCCCGCCCTCCTCGCCGCGCAGCACGAGTCTCGCCTCGCGACCGTGCGGGCGGAGCTCGGCACCGAACTCGCGTCCGCTCAGGCGACTCTGGCCGGGCTGCGCG
>NZ_JANMSQ010000098.1:0-3119 GCF_031389465.1 Pseudolysinimonas sp. | reverse complement strand
GCGACCCTCGACGCGCTCGAGGATCGCCTCAACGTGCCGAAGCGGGTCAGCGAGCTCAGCTCGAAGGCCGTTGCCGCGTACGAGAAGAACCCCATTCCGTGGATCATCGGCGGGGTGGCCGTCGCGGTCGTCGCGGTAGGTCTCGTGGCCTGGGCGATCTTCAGCGACGACGACGACTGACTGACCGCACCGCGCACGTCGCAGCGAGCGAGAATGGGGGGATGACCACCGCTCGCCCGCTCGCGTCGTGGCGTGTCCTCGTACCCAGGGGCGGCAGTTGGGGTGATCGTGTGGCGGCGCGCGTACGCGAGTTCGGCGGCGTCCCGGTTGTCGCGCCGATGCTCAACTTTGCGAGCGCCGAAGACCCAGCCGCGCTCGCCAACGCCCTGCATGAGCTGCAGGATGGGCAGTTCGACTGGATCGTGCTGACCAGCGCGACGACAGTCGATGTGCTGGTCAGCCAAGGCACCCGAATTCCCGACGAGACGCGGGTCGCAGCCGTCGGGGAAACGACTGCCGCGGCTCTCACGCTCGCCGGATACCGGGTCGACTTCGTGCCCACCTCCGACAACTCCGCCCGCGGGCTGGTCAAGGAGTGGCCCGCGAGCGACATCCGGGGGCGAGTGCTGGTGCCGCAGTCCGACATCGCCGAGCCGACTCTCGTGGCCGGGCTGACGAAGCTGGGATTCTCGGCGGAGTACGTGACCGCCTATCGAACCGTCGGCGTTCCGGTGTCGCCCGATGTCGCAGCCGACGTTGCCAGCGGCAGGATCGGCGCGTTGCTCATCACCTCGGGAAGCGTGGCCCGCCAGGTGGCCGCCCAGCTCACGCCGCTGCCGGAAGGTACTGTGCTCGTCTGCATCGGCCCGCGAACCGCGTTCGACACCCGCGCGGCCGGGCTGGCCGTGCACGCGATCGCAGAGGAACGCACCTCCGACGCGCTCATCGCGGCACTCGTGGACTACGTCACCGGCTAGCGGCGGTCCGCCGGTCAGGCGACCAGCGAGAGAATCAGGAACACCAGCCCGAGCAACGGAGCGGCACCCTGGATGAGGGCCGCCCGCAGCATCTTCGGGTTCGACGTGACGAGTACGACGGCCGCGAGCACCATGCTGGCGAGGGCGAACATCGCGATCGCGATCCCGCCTTCCCACGAGAACCCCGTGCCGAGCAGCACGAGCCCGAGCCCGGCTCCGAGCGCGAGGAACACGTTGTAGAAGCCCTGGTTGTACGCCATCGGTCGAAGCACCTCGGCGTCGCGCTCGTCGCGCACCCCGAATTGCTTCCACGTGGAGGGCCGGCTCCAGAGCACGCTCTCGAGGGCGAAGATCCACAGGTGGATCACGGCGGCGACGAAGACGAAGACTGATCCGATGATCGCGAACGTTGCGTTCATCCGGTCAGTGTGACACGCGCGGCCCGCCTGGTCACGAGATCAGCGTCGTCTGCTCGACGTTGATCATGCGCGCGTAGAGCACCTGCTCGTTCACCTCGAGGTTGTTGATCAGGCCGAGGGCCGCGATGACCCCGTGCCCGACCGCCTCGTCAGCGGTGTCGCCGTACTGCACCTCGAGCAGGGTGTTCGCGGCGCGTTCGTCATTCGAGACGCTTTCGGGGTCCTGCCAGGTGCCCGAAGCGGTGATCTCGGTCGATGCCCGCATGAAGTCGAGGGCACCCGCCTTCGCCACCGGGAGGGCAAAGGTGAGCAGCTCCTGCTGCACCCGATCGAGTCTGGTCAGCGTCGAGTCGTCGCCGAAGAGCAGGGCGAACAACACGTCCTTCGCGTGCGCGAGCAGTTCCTCGCCTGCCGGCGAGCGGTGCTCGGCGGTGAGCAGCACGGTCCCCTTAGCCGGGGCGTCGGCACGCAGGTGCCCGGATGCCAGGAGCGAGTCGCGCGTGGTCGACGCGTGAGCGGCGACGAACTCCGCAACCGCGGCCCCATCCAGGTGGAGCGTCGTGACGCGTTCCAGCCGTGCGGCGCGCGCCCGGGCCTTGGCTTCCCGCTCGCTGCGGCGGTCGATCTCGCGCAAGCTGTGAGCGTCCAGGCTGAGCCGCACCACCTGGTCGACCAGCCACTCCCTGTCCTTGTCGGCGAGCAGCGCGCGCAGTCGCTCCTCGAAGACCGGGCTGAGTTCGAGATTCACCGTTCGGATGAGCGCCTGGATGTCGTCCATGGCGGTGAGTATGCCAGGCAGCGTCAACCGAAGAGAACGCGGGCCTCGTCGTAGCGATCCTGCGGCACGGTCTTGAGCTGCCCGAGCGCGTCGGAAAACGGCACCTCGACCATCTCCGTGCCGCGCAGCGCCACCATCTTTCCCCAGTGCTCGTGCAGGATCATGTCGATCGCGGCCATCCCGAAGCGGGTGGCAAGAACGCGGTCGTACGCGCTCGGCGTGCCTCCGCGTTGGATGTGACCGAGGGTCGTGGCGCGCGTCTCGATGCCGGTGCGGTCCTCGATGAGCGGGGCGAGGAGCTCCCCGATGCCGCCGAGGCGAGGACGGCCGAACGCGTCGAGGCCGCGCTCGGAGTGCGCGTCGTCCATCGAGTCGAGTTTGAAGCCCTCGGCGACGGCGATCAACGGCGCCCGACCGCGGTCGCGGGCGCTTTCTACCCACGCGATGATCTGGTCGATGGTCGTCATCTGCTCGGGGATGAGGATGGCGTGCGCACCTGCCGCCATCCCGGAGTGCAAGGCGATCCATCCGACATGCCGGCCCATCACTTCGGCGACCATGCAGCGACCGTGCGAGTCGCCCGTCGTGCGCAACCGGTCCATCGCGTCGGTCGCGATCTGAACCGCGGTGTCGAAGCCGAACGTGTAGTCGGTCGCCGACAGGTCGTTGTCGATCGTCTTCGGCACCCCGACGATGCGGATGCCGGCCTCCGCGAGTCGTTGCGCCGCGGCGAGCGTGCCCTCCCCGCCGATCGCGATGAGCGAGTCGACGCCGCCCTCCGCCATCACCTCGGCGTCGCGCTCGGCCCCGCCGAAGTCGAAGGGGTTGGTGCGGGACGAGCCGAGGATGGTGCCGCCCTGCTTCGAGATGCCCATCACCTGCGGGCGACCGAGTGGTACCACGTCGTTCTCGACGAGGCCCTTCCAGCCCCAGCGGTAGCCGACG